>NC_013192.1:1232805-1541006 GCF_000023905.1 Leptotrichia buccalis C-1013-b
GAACCATTTAAGGATTTTCAAATAAAGGAAGTTGCAGTGCTTGTGAGACATTTAATTGATAAGTATGAAATTCCACCAACAAATATTTTGGGACATTCTGACATTGCTCCACAAAGAAAGCCTGATCCAGGTCCATTATTCCCATGGGAAGAACTAAATAAAAAATATAACATAGGAATGTGGTATGACAGTTCAAGTAAATCAATGTATGAAAGTCAATATGCAAGTACTTGGGATACTATACCTGCAGCGACAGTTCAAGCTGAATTTAGTAAATTTGGATATGCAGTGAATCAAACTGGAAGATGGGATGAACAAACAAAAAATATAATAAAGGCATTTCAATATCATTTCAGACCGTCTAAATATGATGGGAAACTTGATTTAGAAACATATGCAATTTTGAAAGCATTAAATGATAAATATAATAAATAATTTTTTTGCAAGGAATGATGTTTTGTTATTTCCTTGCATTCACATTTATAACAGTGTCATTTTAAAATAAAATTTTCAAACTAATACAGAAACAGAAAGGAAAATTATACTATGAAAAAATTTTCAGACAGAGTTTTAAATATGCAGTATTCACCAATTAGAAAATTAGTGCCGTATATTGATGAAGCAAAGAAATCTGGTGTTAAAGTATATCAGTTACATATAGGACAGCCTGATGTGGAAACGCCAGATACGTTTTTTGAAGGATTAAATAATTATAAGGAAAAAATTGTTAAATATACAAATTCAGCAGGAATAATCGAATTAAGAGAATCTTTTTCAAAATCTTATGCAAAAGTTGGAATTGATGTTTCGCCTGAAGAAATTTTAATTACTCAAGGTGGGAGCGAAGCTATCCAGATTACATTAGAAACCATTTGTAATCCAGGAGATGAAGTTTTGGTTCCAGAGCCATATTATACAAATTATGATAGTTTTTTGAGAATTGCTGATGCAAAATTAGTTCCGATTGAAACTTCAATTGAAAATCATTATCATTTACCAGAAAAAGAAGAAATAGAAAAATTAATTACTCCAAAAACGAAAGCAATAATGTTTTCAAATCCAAGTAATCCAACTGGAATTGTTTTCAAAAAGGAAGAAATGGAGTTAATAAAGGAAATTGCCATAAAACATGACTTGTTTATTATTACCGATGAAGTTTATAGACAATTTATTTATGATGAAGAAATTGAAAAAAGTTACCAGTCATTTATGTCCATTGAAGAAATTCAAGATAGAGTAGTTTTAGTTGACAGTATTTCAAAACATTATAGCGCATGTGGAGCTAGAATAGGAGTTATTGCCTCTAAAAATAAAGATTTTATGGCACAAGCGCTAAAATTTTGCCAAGCAAGATTATCAGTTTCTACAATTGAGCAATATGCAAGTACAAACTTAATTAATACTTTAGATACTTATATTGACAATACAAAATTAGAATACAAAGTAAGAAGAGATATGATTTATAATAATATTATAAAAATACCAGGAGTTATAACTTACAAACCAAGCAGCGCATTATATTTGATAGCAGAATTGCCAGTAGATGATATCGAAAAATTTGCTACTTGGTTACTGACAGAATTTAGATATGAAAATCAGACGTTATCATTTGCACCAGGACCAGGATTTTATACAACGCCGGGGAAAGGTACAAAAGAAGCTAGATTTTCGTTTTGTACACATAATTTGATTGAAATTGAAAATGGAATGAAGGTGCTGGAAAAGGCATTAGAAGAGTATAATAAATTGAATAAATAATTTTTAATAGACTTGTTTGATAATTCAAAATTATGGAATCTTTTTGTGATTACGAAGGCAAGTCTAATTTTGTATATTAAAATAGTATGAAGAATGTTTGTTAAAAAAATAGAAAATCACATAAATAGATAATTTTAAAATAAAAAGTTGGAAGTGAAAATAATCGGTGAAAGTAAAATTAAAAAAAACTGGAATGATTTATGAAGTTTTTGGAATTATCATATTAAGCAGTTTAAAAAAATTATTTTTATTATATGATAATTTTGAAGTTTTGGATACAGAATTAGAAATTATTAATGGAAGAATACCTTTTGATTGGCATTGGAAAGTAATAAATGAAGAATGGTGTAAAATAATTATAGGTCCACCAAAATTAACGAAAAACCTTGTGTATGCTGCTTACCATTGGGAAGGAAAAGGAGCTATAGAATATACAAAATTACAATCTGATGAAATGAAAAAAAATTGGCAAGAAAATTTAGAATATTATGATGAAATTTTAAATTATAGCAAAATTTTTAATGATATGTTATATGAATTTGAATAAATAAGGAGTTTATATGAAAATAATATACAAAAATATAGACTATTTAGTAATGGGAATATGTTATTTTAATGATAATAAGAAAACATATTATTTAATAGAAGAAGAAAATAAAGTAAAATGGATTTCAGAAGTTTTTATTGAAGTAAAAAAATCAAAAATTCCATTTAATTGGTCTATTTCATTAGAGAATAATTTAAAATATAATTTTTTGTGCGGTTATTATGAATTATGCAATTCTCTTGAGCATTTTGAAGGAATTATATCAGAAAATAAAAAAGATTTGGAAATTTTTAAAAAACGAAAGAAAGAATTAGAAATATGGTTAGAAAAACTAGATTATTACAATAAGGAAATAACTTTTAACGATATACTATCTAAAATTAGATTTTAAACTTTATTACAAAAGGAAATTTTTGGAAATCTATGAATGCTTATTAAAGGGAAAATAATATTTTTAAATAAAGTTTAGTACTAATTGGGTTTTGAAAGATATTTTAATTTATAAAAAAATAGGAGAGATTTAATTTGATGAAAAATACTGATTTTGAACATAAGGAGATTGAAGAAAGCCATATTGAAAAAGATATAAAGAATGCAAAGGAAATTTTGAAAAGAATGAATCCTAATCAGAAAATCAATTATCATACAATTTTGACTAAACTAATTTCAGATTGGGAAAATAAGGATATTCGTCCAAAAATATTGATTCATAGCTGCTGTGCACCTTGTAGTACCTATACGCTGGAATTTTTAACGCAATATGCAGATGTGACGGTTCTGTTTGCAAATAATAACATTCATCCAAAGGCAGAATATGAAAAAAGAGCTTTAGTACAGGAGGAATTTATTAAGAAATTTAATGAGCGTACTGGAAATGATGTTGGATTTATTGAAGATGAATATAAGCCAATGGACTTTTATAAGGCTGTGAAAGGGCTGGAAAATGAAAAAGAGGGTGGAGCAAGATGTACTGCCTGTTTTCAGATGAGGCTTGACATTGTGGCAAAAAAGGCTCAGGAATTAGGATTTGACTATTTTGGAAGCGCTTTGACACTAAGTCCCCATAAAAACAGTCAATTAATAAATACATTGGGCCTAGAAATTCAGGAAATTTTTGATGTTAAATATCTTCCGTCTGATTTTAAGAAAAATAATGGATACAAACGTTCAGTTGATATGTGTACAGAATATGATGTGTATAGGCAATGTTATTGTGGCTGTATTTTTGCTGCAATGGATCAGGGGATTGACTTGAATGAGTATAAATAGGAGTTGGAGAGATTCTTAAAATCCCTCCTTTTGCTTTGTGGGGGCAATTTGGGGGCAAATTTAAGACTAAAAACAAATATCATCTAATACTTCCTGTAAATAATCATTTGATTTAGGTATTAGATGAGCATAAGTTTCTAAAGTTACTTTTATATTTTTATGTCCTAGCCTTTTTGAAACGGCTGCAATATCGACTTTTTTATATAAAAGATAAGAAGCATGCGAATGTCTAAAGTCGTGAATTCTTTTTGTTTTAAATCACATTTTTTAGAAACAGAAACAAGTCTTCTTCGTAAAGCATCATAAGAAAAAGGAAATAATCTCTCTTTTTCATTAAATTCATAAAAAGAATTTTTATAATTTTCAATTTCTTTTACAAGATCTTCAGGGCAATAAATGGTACGAATTGAATTTTTTGTTTTGGGAGGAGCAATTGTAGTTCCAGTAATGTCCCTTGAAATTGTTTTGTTAATATCAATTTCATTGGTTTTAAAATTAATATCTTCAAATGTAAGTGCCAATAGTTCGCCAACTCTCAATCCGCATAAAAATAAAATTTTGAATGCAATACTAAAAACAGGCTCTTTAATCTCTTTTATAAAAATAGAAAAATCTTCTTCTGTCCATATATTAAATTCCTTTTTTCTTTCAGTACTTCCTATTGATCCACTTATTTTGTAGGGATTATTTTTCAAATTATAGAATCTTTCTGCATAATTAAAAATAGAAGAAAGTAGTTGAGAAATAGTTCTTAAATAACTCAAGGAATAGTTCTGATTTAATAACGTATTTTGCCATTCTCGAATAATTTTAGGTGTAATATCTCTAATCTTAAAATTTTCAAAAAACGGTAAAATATGTTTGTATACAATCAATTTTCTAGTTTCTACAGTTGATGTTCTAGCTCTAACTTTAAAATCAGTAATAAATTCCTTATATAAATTACCAAAAGTAATATCTGAAGTCAAAGAAAGAGAGTTAATAAATTCAACTTACCATTTTTTAGCATCTGATTACCGTTTGAATCCACGTTTTTTCTTTTTCATATTATTGCCAAAAACATCTTTATACCATAACTGAACGGAACCAAGTGCCTCGTTCGGTATCTTTATAAACTCCCATTTTTAACACCTCGCATTGATTTTCCCACACTTGAGAAAATATAGAACTACATTTATTATAATCGAAAATATAGTTTTATAAAATATTCAATTCTAATTTATAATAAAAATCAATGTCTTTTATTAATTGATCTATTGCTTCATTATCCAAATTATTTAACCAGTCCTTTAATTCGTTTATGGTTATAATTTCTTCAATAGCTTGAATATATCTTTTTTGAATAACTTTCATTCCACTCGATCTAAAATTTATATAATTGTTTATTTCACTTTGAATTACGAACCTAGGTTTTTCAGTTTTTATCACAAAAGTAATTGGAAAATGTAAAACTTTATCAATATCCAATAAATATTTCCCATAATCGTTCACTTCTGTAACTTGAAAAAATCTTCCAAGAGGTCTCATAACAAAATCAATGCCACCATCGTTAGCATTAGTTCTTCCCGTTTTATATAATGTTAAATATTGTTCCTCTAATTGATCAGGAGAATATCCGATATATATTTTTGTATTTTTATAATGATTTTTTAAAATAGCATATGAAATTATTTCAAAAATTCTAGCTTCCGCATTTTCAGTGAGCAGTTCTGAAATTTTTATTCTTTTAAAAGGATAAATACCAATAGACATCAGTTCTTCTAATTTTTTTATTAATTGAGAATCTTTCTCTTTTAGCAGTTCTATATATTTTTGTATTATTTCAATAGCAACTCTACTTATGTCATAAGACAGATTATTAATTGTATCATTTACGTATAAATAATCAATATGCAATAAATAATTTCCTGAATTTATTATAATTAAATCATTATCATTTTCTTTTACAATTTTATTTTTAAATTCTCCATTAACTCGTGAATTAAGTGCATGATTCTGCAATTTGTTTCCACCATAAAGACTTCTGCAAAAATTAAATAACAGAGTAAATTCATAGCCTTCAAAGTTTCTATATTCTTCAGGATTATTAAAAAAATTTTGATTATAATAAAATAAAATAGAATATATGGCATATATATTACCTAAATTACGCCTAGTTTTAGAATTTCCATACACAGCCCCCATTTTTAAATCTAAATATTTGATTAAGGGACTGTTTTCATAAATGTATAAATAATTATTAGGAAAATGTTGAAATAATATGTCTTTTATAAAATCTTTCATTGAATGCTCCTTTTCTCAATTTATATAGCTTGATTTTCAGAAATATGATCTTTTTTTGATTTATTTTTTGTTTTTTTACTTTTGTCTTTTTCAAGTTTGACACCGTTGTATTCATCAGTAATGTTTAGTCTTCTCAACCCTATTTTAAAATATTCCAAATTAGTTTCAATTCCAATCGTTTTTCTATTTAATTTTTGAGCAACAGCAGAAGTTGTAAAAGAACCACTAAAAGGATCTAAAACAATATCGTTTTCGTTGCTTGAAGCCAAAATAATCCTTTTAAGTAATTCCTCTGGCTTTTGTGTGGGATGATTCTCATACTCTTCCATTCGGTATCTAACCCTGCTAAAATCCCAAACATTTCCAGGAACTTTTTTAGTATTGTAAGGTTGTGGAGGAGTTTTCCTGTAATCAATTAATTTTCTTTTAGCTCCAGTATTGGTTTCAATTAAAATATCTTGATAATTAAATGTATATTTGCTTTTTTTAGAATGGGTAACCATCAAAATAGGTTCATATAAAGAGCCAAATTTAGTTTTGGCTTGAACACCAGAGGAATCATAAGTCCATATAATTCTGTTAATTACATAATAGTTATCATCAACATACATATCAAGAAAAGGCATAAATTGAGTCGAAGTCATAAAATACATTGTTCCATCTTCTTTTAAGATTCTCATACATTCATCTATCCATTTTTTTGCCCAGTCAAAATACTCTTCCTTATTTTTAAAAAAATCACTATCGTTACCAAAATTTTTTCCAATACCATATGGGGGATCAGCAAAAATAAGATTAACAGAGTTATCCTCAATAGAACGTAAAATATCTAAACAGTCTCCTAGTACAGCCATAGCATTTTCATTATACATTTTTGTAAACGATAAATTTTTAAATATGTTTAATATTTCCATTTTTCTCCTTTTATTTTAATATTTTATAAAATTATTTATTTCATAATTTATTTATAAATTCCTATTTTTAACATCTCATTATTATGTTATGATTTTTCCACACTTGAGAAAATCAAATTTTGTTACTTTAATTTATAATTTTTAAAATATTTTACAAATAATTTAGCTTCTTTTTCCATTAAATCATTATATTTATCAGCTTCTCCGATGTAACAAATATTTTTTATGTAATATATAATGTCCAAATTCATGGATTAAAATATCGATTTCTTCTTGAGAGGTTAATCCTTTTTTAAAAAAAATGAAGTTAGTACTTTTTTCATCAATATAAAATATTCCTTTACAAGTGATATTTTCATACAGTATGGAAATTTTATAATAATTACATAAAAAATAAATATCTTTTGTATTGTGAAGAAGCATTAAAATTTTTACTTGTGTTTTTATATAGCTATATCTCATTAATGATATTATAACAAATTATTTTTATTTTTTCAAAAATGTGATATATTAAAATCAGAATTTTATTTTCTAACAGGTAAAAAAATCAGGAAATATTTGATTTAATAAGAATTTTATGCTATAATAAACTTACGATATATCGGAAGAGAAAATAAAAATAATCCAGTCATAAAAAATCTAGGAAGCGAATTGTAGTTCGCTTTTGTTTTTATGTAATTTATGGATAATTTTGATTTCCTCATATACCAAAAAAATTAATTTTATTTGCTGTATAATACTTCTCCTAATAATAACTATTTAGTTTTTAAAATATCTCTAATTTCTGCTAGCAGCGCCTCTTCTTTAGTTGGAACTTCTTCTTTAACAGCTTCTTCAGCCTCTTTGTCAGATTTTCTTAATTTATTAATGAATTTGACCATTAGAAAAATAACAAAAGCCATTATTAAAAAGTTTACAGTATTTTGAATAAAGTTACCATATAACACTGCTACTTCAGGTTTATTCCCTTGAGCAGGAGTAATAACAAGTTTTAAACCAGTAAAATTAATTTTTCCTAATATAATCCCTATAATTGGCATAATCATATCGTCAACTAATGACGTTACAATTTTTCCAAATGCTCCTCCTATAATAACTCCGACTGCTAAATCTATCACATTTCCTTTTGAAATAAATTCCTTAAATTCTTTAAACATTAAAATACATCCTTTCCTTTTAAAATTATATACTACGTATTATAATGTATTTTTTTCTAAAATGCAATAATTATTTTTACTTTTTGTTGCACTTGACTTGCCAATATAGTATTAAGAAAATTTAAATTAAACATCTTTTCTAATGTGTTTTTCAGCAATCGACACAACTTTATCCACTCTATCTGTATATTTTTTCTCATTTATCAAATAATCAGTAGTCATCCATATTTTTACGATTTCCTGTGCGATGGCAGAACCGATGATTTTTCCGCCAAGGCAAAGTACGTTTGTGTTTGAGTGGGAACGGGCTAGCCCAGCGCAGAATGGATCTTGACAAATAGCGGCATATACACCATAGATTTTGTTTGCAATTAAGGCGCTTCCATAGCCAACTCCGTCAATGAAAATTCCCCTGTCAACTTCACCTTTACTTACTGCGAGCGAAGCAGGATAGATAAAATCAGGCAAATCACAAGATTCTTCACTAAAAGGTCCAAAATCTACAACTTCGTGTCCTTGTGACTCCAGTAATTCCTTAATTTCTTTTTTTAAATTAAATCCAGCATGATCTCCAGCCATTGCTATTTTCATAAAATCATCTCCTTGTTTGTTTTCTATTATTAGATGTGTTCGATAACCTAAGTTTTTTCATTTCCACAAGGGGTCAAGACCCCTTGCTTCAGAATATTTATTTTATTAAATTCTAAATACATATAGTTATCGAATGGCCTATTATATATTTTACCTTGAAAAATTGGGTAAATCAATTAAAAATTCTTGTATTCAGGAATCCATTTTGTATTTTTTATTGCTTCTTTTAAATCGCTTATGGGTTCTGTATTTAATTTTTGATCTAGTACGCTTTGTCCAACTGCCAGTGCCACAGTTTCAGAAAATTCTGTCAGTTTTGATACTGGAGGAAGTACGGCAGCTCCAGGACTTGTTGTGTCGATTATTCCACCTAGTGAATGTGCGGCCGCTGAGATTATTTTGTCGTTTACGAGCCTTGATTTTGTTGCGATAATTCCAAGTCCCAACCCAGGATAGATTAAAGCATTGTTTGCTTGCCCAATTTCGTATGTGATTCCATTGAGTTCTATTGGATCTGATGGGATACCTGTTGCAACGAGAGCTTTTCCGTCTGTCCATTCAATAAGATCTTTTGCATTGGCTTCTGCTAGTTTTGTTGGGTTGCTAAGTGGGAAAATTATTGGTCTTGCAGTGTGTTTTGCCATTTCCTGAACTATTTCTTTTGTAAAAGCCTTTGGCACTGTGGAAGTTCCAACAAGTATAGTTGGTTTCACGGATTTTACAGTGGCTTCCAAAGTAGTTAATTCATTTGCATTTGTAAATTCGCTACGTTTTCTTGCAAAAGGAATTTGTTCTGGAGTTAGTCCTTCTGTGTCTTCAAATAATAAGCCTTGTCTGTCAACTAGATAAAATCGTTTTTTTGCTTCTTCTTCAGAAAGTCCCTGCTCTACCATTTCATTGAAAATTCTTCTGGCAATTCCAGCTCCCGCAGTTCCTGCTCCAAAACACATATAAATCTGGTCAGTAAGCTTTTCGCCTGAAATTTTTAATGCTCCTAAGATTCCAGCTAAAGTGATAATTCCAGTTCCTTGTATATCGTCGTTAAAAGTTGCGATTTCATTTTCATATTTATTTAAAATATTTGCCGCATTCAATCTTCCAAAGTCTTCCCAGTGAAGATATAAATTTGGGAAAAGTTTTTCAGCTGTTTTTACAAATTTTTCTATAAAATTATAATATTTATCTCCTCGAACTCTCTCAAATCTATTTCCTAGATACAAGTCGTTTTCTAGTAGTTCTTTTCTATTTGTTCCAGCATCAATTACAACTGGCAAGACAGTAGCGGGATCAATTCCAGCAGCAGCAGTGTAAACCATCAGTTTTCCAACTGAAATGTCAACTCCGTTAGTTCCCCAGTCACCAATTCCAAGGATTCCTTCTGCATCAGTAACGACAATCAAACGGATTTTTCTATTGTCAGCAGCATTTTTTAAAATAGTTTCTATGTTTTCTGGTTCTTTTACTGACAAATAAGCCGCATTTTGAGGATTTACAAATAATTCACTGTAATTTTCTATGCTTTCTGCAATTACAGGATCGTAAACAATTGGCATAAATTCAACTACATGTTTGCTAAATAAATAATAAAATAATGTTCTATTTGTATTAAAAATTTCCATTAAGAAATGTCTTTTTTCAATTAACTTGTCTTTTTTTAGAAATTGCCCATAAACCTGCTTTGCCTGTTCATCTATAGTCTGAACATATGGAGGCAGAAGCCCTAATAGTCCATATTCCTCTCTTTCCTTTTTTGTAAAAGCTGTACCTTTGTTAAGGAATGGATTGTTCAAAATTTCATAGCCTAATTTCATAAATAATCACCTCTAAATAATATTTTAAATTTATTTTTACAATAAGCTTGATAAAATAAGTATAGCACTGAAATGTGAGAAAATCAATTTGTTTGTAGTGAATACAGTTTGATTTTTTATTGACAAATTTTGATTGATATGTTATTATTAATAACATTATAAGTAATTATAAAGAAAAAAAACCTTGTATATTTAAAACAGATTATATATAATGTATTTTATATAAAAAACATATCTAAAAAAAAGGAGATGACGAAAATTGAAAAAATATATAAAGAAAAGTATATTTATAGGAATATTTTCCATTATAGGAATTATGGGAACTGGAAATAAACTTTATGCTGAACAAAATTTTCGACAATGGTATGCGGATGATAAGACTGAAAAAATTGAAACAGAATTAGAAGATGTTTATAATAATCCTTCTCATGCAACTGCTGTAAAGTATATGGTTTGGGTTGAAGTACCTGTATGGAATTTAAAAAATGGGAAAAAGGTTTCCAGTAAAGCAAGAATACAAGTATTGAATCTATTGGCAGATGAGGTTAAAGAAATATTCACAGAAATATATAATGGACCAGAAAAGTTCCCTATTAAATCAGTAGGAGGATATAATTGGCGTCCGAATGGAATCGAAAGCCTTCATAGCCTTGGGCGTGCAATAGATATAAATCCTGATGAAAATCCTCAATTGAGTCCTGATGGAGTAGTTTTGGTGGGGAAAAAATGGGAACCATATCAAAATCCTTACTCTATAACTCCTGAAGGTGATGTAGTAAGAGCATTTACAAGTAGAGGATGGGTTTGGGGAGCAAATTATACTAGACCTGATTATATGCATTTTGATTTCCCAACTAGAGTTGAATTTGAATTTATAAATTATTAAAAATACAATATAAAATTGAAAAAGGTTTTCTCAGAATAAGTAGAATACCTTTTTTTGTTTACTTCATAAATTTGAGATTATTTTCCTTGTTTGTTATAAAATATTGTGGTATACTTATTTTTATAAAAATAGAAGTTTGAAAGAAGTTTGAATTTTGGGAAATAGAGAGAAAGAAAGGAAATATTATGGAAAGAAGAAAGAAAGTTGTGTTGGGAATGTCGGGCGGAGTAGATTCTTCTGTTGCGGCGATTTTGCTTAAAGAACAGGGGTATGATGTAATTGGTGTTTTTATGAAAAACTGGGAAGAAAAGGATGAAAATGGGGTTTGTATGGCGGAAGAAGATTATAAGGATGTGATTGCTGTGGCAGAGCAATTGGGGATACCTTATTATTCAGTTAACTTTGTAAAGGAGTATTGGGATAAGGTTTTTACATATTTTCTAGATGAATATAAAAAGGGAAGAACTCCCAATCCTGATGTGATGTGTAACAAAGAGATTAAATTTCGTGCATTTCTGGATTATGCGATGAAAATTGGAGCTGATTATGTGGCGACAGGGCATTATGCGAGAATTATTCACGAAGAAAAAGATGGAGAAATGAAATCGACTATGTTAAGAGGAATTGATGATAACAAAGATCAGACATATTTTCTTTGTCAATTAAATCAGGAGCAACTGGAAAAAGTACTGTTTCCATTGGGGGAATACACAAAGCCGAAAATTCGTGAAATAGCTGAAAAATATAATTTGGCAACGGCGAAGAAAAAAGACAGTACAGGAATCTGCTTTATTGGAGAACGTGACTTTAATAAATTTTTATCACAATACTTGCCTGCAAAAGGTGGAAATATTGTAAATACACAGGGAAAAGTGCTAGGACATCATAATGGACTTATGTATTACACAATTGGACAGAGAAAAGGAATCGGAATCGGAAATACGAAGGAAGGGACTGGAGAGCCTTGGTTTGTTGTGGATAAGGATTTGGAAAAAAATGAACTGATTGTAACGCAAGGCGATAATTCAGTGCTTTATTCAAAAGGTTTAATCGCAACAGACTTTAACTTTATAAATGAAGTGCAGTTTCCGCTGGAATGTACTGTAAAATTTAGATATAGGCAAAAAGACACGAAAGCTGTAATTAGTAAACTGAATGAAAATGAATATGAAGTGATTTTTAATGAGCCGCAAAAGGCTGTAACATTGGGGCAGATTGTGGTTGCTTATGATGGTGAGGTTTGTCTTGGTGGAGGAATTATTGATAAGATTGTAAAATAGATTTTTTGTTTTATGTGATATGTGGAAATTAAATTTATGAAAAATAAAATTTATGAAGGAGGAAAATGAAAGAATTAATATTTTGCTTGAATGCTACAATGCCTGTATTTTTGCTTATGTTACTTGGCTACGTCTTTAGAAAAATTGGAGTTATAGACTTGGAATTTGCAGATAAGATGAACAGGTTTGTGTTTTTGGCACTTTTGCCTGTGCTTTTGTTTAAGGAATTGTCATTGTCTGATTTTTCGGCAATTTGGGATTTAAAATACCTGCTGTTCTGCTTTTTTGCAACATTTTTTTCAATAATGATAATGTGTGTTACCTCAGCTTTCTTAAGGGACAAATCAATTCGTGGGGAATTTATTCAGGCGGGATTTAGAAGCAGTGCAGCTTTGCTTGCCTATGCGTTTGTTCAGAATGTGTATGGAGAAGCTAAAATTGTAGCACTTATGGTAATTGGAGCAGTTCCTTTGTACAATCTTGCTTCAGTTGTAATTTTAATGCTGCTTCGTCCAAAACAAGGAAGACTTAACAGAGTAGTTTTGAAAAATACGTTAAAAGGAGTTATAAAAAATCCTTTGATATTGGGAATTTTGGCTGGAATGATTTGGGCATTGCTAAAAATTCCACAGCCAGTAATTATGAAAAAATCAATTTCAACATTTTCTGCAGCGGCAACTCCTCTTGGATTGTTAGCACTTGGGGCGAGCTTTGATGTAAAGGAAGTTTTTTCAAAAATAAGACCTGTGTTAGTGTCGTCTTCATTCAAGCTGATAATTCTTACAGCGATATTTTTACCAATAGCTATAAAACTTGGATTTAGAGATGAAAAGCTGGTTGCAGTGCTGGGAATGCTTGGAAGTCCGACAACTCCGACTTCGTTTACAATGGCAAAAGGAATGGGACATAATGGGGCATTAACTTCTGGAACTGTTATGGTTACGACAATTGTTAGTATTTTTACATTGACGGGATGGCTGTATATATTGAAAATTACAGGATTAATGTAAATTTTTTGTTTATCATAGATTGTATAATAATTTAAATGATTTGGAGATAAAATTATGAAATTGAAGAAATATATTTTAATTGGCTTAATGGCTGTATTAGTCGTTGCAGCTTGCGGGAAAAAGGAAAATAATAAAAATAATGGAAAAGCAAAAACTTTGAATATGAAAAAAGAAATTTCAACTGAAGAAATTAAAAAATATAATGAATATTTAAAGATAAGTAATGAACCGAATTCTGAAGAATGGAATTCATTTTTTAAAGAAATAAAAAAAGAGGAATTTTTGGATACAAATGGCGAAATAAAAAATGTTTCAAATAAAGCCATGTCCATTGAAACTCTCGATCATTCAATTAATTTGATTGGAGAGTATATAAGAGAAATTTCAGATATAATGCAGGAATCACCAAAGATAGAAGCGATTGATAAAAATGCTGAAAATTTAATAAATTCTTTGGTGGAAGAACAGAAAGTGCTGACAGAAATTGATGATTATTTTGAAAAAGGTGACTATAAGAAAGACAGGCTGGAAAGAGTTCAGGAATTGAATGATAAATATAAAGTTGTGTTGCAGAATAGACAGGAAAATAATAAAATTTTTTCCAATTCACTGCGTGAACTGGCTCAAGCTATTAACAAAAAAATGGAAGAAAAATTGAAAAAAGATAAAAAAATCACAAAATTAAATATTTTAAAATTTATAACTTCGGTTAATGAATTTGGAGAAACAGCTTTTGGGAAAAATAATTTGAATTTTGATGAATATGAGTTGACAAAATTAGAAAAGGCAAGTGCTAAAGTAAAGAAAGAATACAGAGCTATATCCGAAATGACATTAGAAAATGCTAAAAAAGAAAATATAACTGAAGCTGACTTTAATAAAATAAAGTCAAGTTCAAAAATTTTATCTGAAAATATGGAAAAAATGGTATCAGGAATAAAAACTCAAAATATTCAAGTAGTGGTTATGAGTGCAAGCAATATTTTAAATGCACAAACTGATTTGGAAAGTGTATATAATTTTCTAATTTTACAGAAGTAATAATTATAAATGAGATAAGAAAAAATGCTTATCTCATATTTTTATATATTTTTTATTATTAATAAAATATATCAAATCATATAAAACTTATATATTTAAGTTATTGACAAAAGATATATAAAAATGTTATAGTAAAATTAAATATTTCACATACTTTTAAAATAATTTAAAATTAAATTCAAAGGTTATACAATATTAATTTTGAGAAATTTATAGATAACTTGAAATTAAATACAAAAAATGATAATATTTATTATAAAAAATAAATAAAAATTTAAAAATTTGGAGGAAAAAACAATGAAAAAAATGTTATTATTAATGATTTTAGCATTAAGTGTTTTTATGTGCAGTGTTCAAAAGGAGGAAAAAAAGGAAGAGAAAAATGCTGATGGAATTCCTAAAAAAATTGTAGTTGGGCTGGATGATTCGTTTGTTCCGATGGGGTTTAAGAATGAAAAAGGTGAGATTGTAGGGTTTGATATTGATTTGGCTAGGGCGGTTGCTCAAAAATTAGGTGCTGAAGTTGAATTTAAGCCAATAAATTGGGATTCTAAGATACTCGATTTGAATGGTGGGAATATTGATTTGATTTGGAATGGGCTTACTATAACTGAGGAAAGAAAAAAAGAAACTGAAATGACAAAACCTTACTTTACAAGTCACCAGCTTATAGTAGTTAAGGCAGGTTCAAGTATTAATGCAAAAGCTGATTTGGCAGGAAAAAATATTGGAAGTCAAACTGAAAGCAGTGGAGAAGAAGCTGTGAAAAAATCAGGAGATGACAAGAAATTCAAGGAATTTAAAACATATGCTCAATATGATCAGGCATTTATGGATCTTGACGCAGGGAGAGTTGATGCAATTATAGCTGATGAAGTATTGGCAAAATATACTAAAAAAACAAAAGAAACTCAGGCTAAAAAAGAACTGTATAAAATCTTGAATGACAATTATGGTGAAGAAGAATATGGGATTGCAGCAAAAAAAGGGAATATAAAATTAGTTGAAGCTATAAATAAAGCTATTGAGGAATTGAAGGCAGACGGGACATATCAAAAAATTTATTCGAAATGGTTTAAAGATTAATGGGTAAGTGGGTACCAATATTTATAGAACTGGTAAAAACTTTACCAAATATAGCGGTATTATATGTATTCACGATTTTATTTTCCATCCCGTTAGGAATTTTAGGAGCGTTGGCATATACAGGTAAAAATAAGATAATAAAATTCATTATTTCAGTTTATACATGGGTTTTTCGTGGAACTCCCTTAATGCTGCAATTAATGGTTGTTTATTATGGAATACCGTTAATGAATTTTGGTGGCTATAAAATAGTTCTTGCACCGTACACGGCAGCCACAATTACATTTATCATAAATTATGCCGCATATCTTGTGGAAATTATGAGAAGTGGAATTGAAAGCATTGACAAAGGACAGCATGAAGTGGCAAAAGTACTAGGTTACAGTTATTGGCAAAAAATAATATACGTTATTTTACCGCAGGCAATAAGAAGAGTACTGCCAACATTGGGAAATGAGGCAATTACTCTTATAAAGGATACTTCCCTCGTATATGTTCTTGCTGTTACAGAAGTAATGAAACGTACAAAGGAACTGGCAAATATTTATTACAATGTTACTCCATATATTTGTGCAATTATTATTTATCTAGTATTAAGTTTTGCTGTTGACAGGCTATTTAAGAGTATTGAAAAAAGAAATAAAATTAGGATTTAAAATTTCTGATTTGTAAATAGTTTTATTAAAATATAAAAAACTGGGAGATAAATTGTGGAAAGTGAAAAAATAATTGAATTAAAAAATTTAAAAAAACAATATGGCGACAATGTAGTTTTAAAAAATATTAACTTGCATGTTGACAGAGGTGAGGTAGTTTCTATAATAGGGCCTTCTGGAAGTGGGAAATCGACAATTTTACGCTGTATCGTTGACTTGGAAAGTATAACGTCAGGAGAAGTGTTAATTGAGGGCAATAATTTGACGGATAAAAATGTTGATAAAAAAATAAAAAAGGAAATGCTGTTAAAGACAGGAATGGTTTTTCAGACATTTAATTTATTTCCTCATATGTCAGTCAGAAATAATATAGTCAGAACTTTAAAACTTGTAAAAAAAATGGCGACAACGGAAGCTGAAAATACTGCAAAAAAAATGCTGGATTTAGTTGGACTTTCTGATAAAATCAACAGTTTTCCAAATGAACTTTCAGGTGGACAGAAGCAGCGTGTGGCAATAGCAAGGGCATTAGCATTACAGCCAGATATTATGCTTTTTGATGAACCAACATCAGCACTTGATCCTGAACTAGTAAAGGAAGTTTTGGATATAATAAGAAAACTTAAAAAACAAAAAATTACAATGCTGATTGTAAGCCATGAAATGAATTTTGTCCGTGAAATTTCGGATAGAATAGTTGTTATGGAAAAAGGTGAAATACTGGAAATAGGAACTTCACAGCAAATCTTTGAAAATCCATTTTCTGAAAGAGTAAGAGAATTTTTAAATACAACGAACTAGAAAATAGAATAAAATTAATTTATTTAAGGGGGAACTAAAAATTCCCCTTATTAAATTATCTAGGAATATTAATTTAAATTTATAGTATAATTATTTTAAAACTAAATGTAAAGCACAAAAATAAAATTTGTAAGAAAAAATATTTTTGTTTGTTTCAAATATTTTATAAAAACTATAAATAATACTTGTATATGCAATAAAAAAGTGGTATAATATGGAAAAATTATGTTAAACTAAATTTACCTCTAAAATTTTGCTGAAATTTTGAGATAATTTGAATAAAATATTAGGAAATTAAAATTATCAATAAAAAGTTGACTTTTAAAGTAATAAATAATATAATCTTTATAAAATATACGGTATAATATCGGAAAAATTAATGAAAAAAGAGGTGAAATATGGACAGCTTTATAAAAATAAGGAATTTGATAAAAAAATATAAGGTTAATAATGGTCAGGAACTAATGGCTGTAAATAATGTGAACCTTGATGTTGAAAAAGGGGATATTTATGGAATTATGGGGCTTAGTGGAGCTGGGAAATCTACACTTATTAGGCTTCTTAACAGATTGGAAGAACCTACTTCTGGAGAAATTTTTGTAAAACACGAGATTATTGATAAAAAAGGAGAAAGAAAACTTGGATATGAAGATCAGAACATTCTGGAGTTTGATATAAGAAAATTACGGGAATTTCGTAAAAAGACAGGAATGATCTTTCAGCATTTTAATTTGCTAAATTCTAGAAATGTTGCCGATAATGTGGCTTTTCCGCTGGAAATTTCAGGATGGAAAAAAAGAGATATTAGTAGAAGAGTTGATGAATTGCTAGAAATTGTAGGTCTTTTGGATAAAAAAAATAATTATCCTGAACAGTTATCAGGAGGGCAGAAACAACGTGTAGCAATAGCACGTGCCTTGGCAAATAATCCAGAATTATTATTATCAGATGAAGCAACATCCGCACTTGATCCAAGAACTACCAATTCTATTTTGGAATTATTAAAGGATATAAATAAAAAATTTGGAATAACGATTATATTAATTACCCATCAGATGGAAGTTATAAAGAAAATTTGCAATAAAGCAGCGATTATGTCAGATGGGGAAATTATAGAAAAAGGAGAGACAAAAGAAATATTCTTAAATCCTAAAACAGATTTGGCAAAAGAATTTGTGGCAAATATTTCACACGAAGAATTTAGAACAGAAGAGGAAGTAAAACATCGTGAAGAAAATAACGGCAAATTAAGATTAAGATTGAAGTATAATGAAGGACAGGTAAATGAAGCTTATATTACTCAGATAATTCGTAAATATGACGTTGAAGTAAATATTTTAGGTGGATTTGTTGACAAAGTGGGAGATATTATTGTAGGAAACTTGCTAATTGAAATTTCAGTAAATGAAGAAAAATCTAAGGAAATTATTGAATGGCTAAGTGAAAATAAAATAGATTTGGAGGTGTTATAATGAAATTTGACTGGGTAAAATTTTTACAATTTCAAACTATAGTTCAACCTTTATGGGAAACCATATATATGGTTTTTATTTCTACAATTATAGCTTTAATTATCGGACTTCCAATAGGTATCTTACTTACCATATCCGACACAAAAGGAGTGAAACCTAACAAAACTTTACATAAAATATTAGATATAGTTATTGTAAATGTTACAAGATCCATTCCATTTATAATTTTGATAGTTTTATTAATACCCCTTTCAAAATTATTGTTTAAATATTCATTTGGAAGCACTTCGTTTATTGTACCGCTTTCATTAGGATCTGCACCGTTTGTAGCAAGAGTTATTGAAGGAGCTTTAAAAGAAGTTGATGAAGGGCTTATTGAAGCTTCAAAATCAATGGGAGCAAAAACTTCTGAAATTATTTTTAAAGTTATGATTCCAGAAGCAATGCCTGCTCTTGTACATGGAATGACATTGACTTTAATTAGTTTGATTGGATATTCTGCGATGGCTGGAACAATTGGCGGTGGCGGACTTGGAAATGCCGCTGTAATGGATGGTTTTCAAAGAAATAATATGGAGCTGATGTGGCAGGCAACAATTGTTACAATTATTTTAGTTCAAATTATTCAATTTGTTGGAGATAAAATTGTAAAAGCCTTGCTTAATAAGAGAAAAAGAACGTAAACGTAAATTAGTTTATAAAATAAATTATAAATAAAAATTAAATTTAGGAGGGAACTATGAAAAGAGTACTGACATTATTGTCATTAGTATTAGTGGTGGCATTATTTATTGTATCTTGTGGAAATAAGGGGAAGGAGTTAATTGTTGGAGCATCACCTGTTCCGCACGCTGATTTATTGAATCTTGTTAAAGATGATTTGAAAAAGGAAGGAATTGAGTTAAAAGTAGTTCAGTATACTGACTATATTTTACCAAATAAGGCACTTGCTGATAAAAGTATAAATGCAAACTTTTTCCAGCATGCTCCATATATGGAAGATTTTGGTAAGAAAAACAATATAGAAATGGTAGGAGTTGGAAATATTCATTTGGAGCCAATGGCTTTGTATTCTAAAAAGATAAAAAATATTAACGACTTGAAAAGTGGAGATACTTTAATTATTCCTAATGATCCAACAAATGGAGGACGTGCATTAATCTTACTTGACAAAGCTGGGATTATAAAGTTAAAGGATAATAAAAATCTGGCAGCAACAACAGCAGATATTGCTCAAAATCCTAAAAACTTAAAAATCATAACAATGTCAAATGAACAAATTGCACCAAGATTAGGTGAAGTTGCAGGTGCGATTATAAATTCAAACTTTGCAATTGATGCAGGAATAACAAAAAATGAAATTATCTTGATTGAAGGTAAGGATTCGCCATATGTAAATATTGTTACAGTTTTAAAAGAAAATCAAAATGACGAAAGAGTTAAAAAGTTAGTAAAAGCGTTACAAAGTGAAAAAGTTAAAAAATATATTGAAGAAAAATATCAAGGTAGAGTAATTCCTGCATTCTAATCATAAAAAAATAGCTTTGAAATTTTATTTTAAGTTTTAAGGCTATTTTTTAATAAAATTTATTATAATTTATTTTTTTTCATAAATTTTTAGATTTTTTGATTAAACTTCTTGAAATAAATTTGAGAAAAATGTATAATAAGAGAAATGTGATAATAGCATAATCAAAAATTTAATTATACACTTAACTTTTAATTTTTTTTGAATTAAACAAATCTAGAGATTGGGTAGAATAATTACAAGAATATTATTACATAAAAATGAAAGGAGAATATTTCTTTAAATTCAAAGAAATTTTAAGAATATGAAAAAATTAGTTATAATTTCACTATTTTTAGCAAGTATTAATTTAATTTATGCAGAAAATACTTCTGTACCAACAACTGTAGCATTAAAAAAAGATAATAGAAAATCAGGAAATGCTGCAACGACGGTAACACCGCCAGCAACAACAGAGAAAAAAAATCCAAGGGCATCTGAAAGACGTTCAGATTTTTGGGATTTTTATGAAAGAAAGCAGTCAGAACTTTTAAAAGAAAATGATAAGGACTTGTTTACTAATACAAGTAAAGATGTTGACGCACAAGAGGATTTTTATACATATGTAAATGAAAAATGGGAAAAAAATACAAAAATTCCTGATACTAAACCAGCTTGGGGTTCTTTTTATGAACTGAATGAAAAAAATCAGGATTTTTTACGTAATTTAATAAAAGAATTAAAAGAAAAACCTGCAAAATCATTAACTGCCGACGAACAGAAAGTTATAACACTTTATGACAGTTATCATGATATAGAAAAGAGAAATAAAGAAGGATTGGAGCCTTTAAAAAAAGATTTGGATAAAATTAATGCAATACAAAATATTGATGATTTGAAAAAATATAATATAGAAGTGACAAAAGTTGGGAATTCTGAATTTTATGGATGGGGAATTGGAACAGATTTAAATAATTCTAAAAATAATGCAATATATTTAGGAAGTGCAGGAATTGGATTATCAAGAGATTATTTTCAAAAAAACACTAAAGAAAATAAAGCTATATTAGATGAATATACAAAATATGTAAGTGATATGCTAAAATATTTAGGAGAAACAAATACTCTTGAAAAAGCTAAAAAAATAGTTGCATTTGAAAAAGAAATCGCAGAAACTTTGTTAACAAATGAGGAACGTCATGATGTGACAAAATATAATAATCCAATAGCAGTCAGTGAATTAGGAACATTATCAAAAAACGTTGATTTAGCTGATTATTTAAAACAATTAAATGTAAAAACTGATAAAGTAATCATATCAGAATTAAATTATTATAAAAATTTAGATAAATTTGTAAATAATGGAAATATTGACACAATTAAAGAATATATGAAATATAATTTAATAAAATCAGCAGCTAGTGTTTTAACTGATGATTTAGGAAAACGAAGCTATGAATTTTATGGAAAATATTTAAGTGGTCAAAAAGAAAGAGAGACACTCGAAAAAAGAGCACTTGACTTTACAGATGGAGCTTTGGGAGAAATAATAGGAAAAATTTATGTTCAAAGAAATTTTTCGCCTGAAGCTAAAAAGAATACACAAAAAATGGTTGAGTATATAAAAAAAGCAATGAAAAACAGAATTGAAAAATTAGATTGGATGACTAATGCAACTAAGAAAAAAGCACTTGAAAAATTGGCAAAAGTAAATGTAAAAATTGGATATCCTGATAAATGGAGAGATTACAGCAAGATGGTAATTTCAAGCAACGATACGCTTTACGATCAAATGAAAAATATTAGTGTATGGGCATATAATGAAGAATTTAAGAAAATAGGAAAGCCTGTGGATAAAACAGAATGGCATATGTATCCGCATACAATAAATGCTTATTATTCTCCAACAGAAAACGAGATTGTATTTCCAGCTGGAATTTTACAATTCCCTTTCTATGATTTTAATAAATCGGAAGTAGCAAGCAATTTTGGAGCTATAGGAACGATTATTGGTCATGAGCTTACACATGCATTTGATGTGTCAGGTGCTTCATATGATGGAGATGGAAATGTAAAAAACTGGTGGACAGACGAAGATAAAAAAAGTTTTGATGAAGTAACTAAAAAATTAGAAAATCAGTATTCAAAATATACAGTTGACGGTGGAATACATCTTAACGGAAAATATACTTTAACAGAAAATATTGCTGACTTAGGTGGAGTAAATATTGCCTATGACGCATTACAGCTTTATTTAAAAGACAATCCAAATGCTACAAAAGTATATCCAAATATATCAAGTAAAATATTTTTTATGAACTATGCGAGAATGTGGCGACAAAAATCGACTCCAGAATTTTTAAGAAATCTAGCAAAATCTGATTCTCATTCGCCAAATTATTTCCGTGTAAATGGAGTATTACAAAATGTAGATGCGTTCCATAAAATATTTGAAACAATCCCAGGAGATGGAATGTATAAAGCTCCTGAAGACAGAATAAAAATATGGTAAAATAATTGATTTTCTTTTTAAAATGGAAAAATACAAGATACAACAAAAATAAATAATTAAAATAGACTGTCTTAGCAAAAATTATAAGTTAAGACAGTCTTTTTCTTTTTTATATATTTTCATTTATATTTTCCAAAAATTCTTTTTCAAAATCTTCTTCTGTAAGCACACGAATTCCTAATTTCTCAGCTTTTTCAAGTTTACTTCCAGCTTTTTCCCCAGCAATTAAAAAATCTAGATTTTTTGAAACTACCGACAGATAATTTCCGCCTTTAGACAGAATAATATCTTTTATGTCATTTCGTTTGTATTTTTGCAGTTTTCCAGTTGCAAGGAAGTTTTTGTCTTTTATAGGATTATCTGCTATTTTTTCTAAATTAGTTTCATCAATAGCAAACTGTAATCCGATATTTTGTAAATCGGTAATAATTTTCCAATTATTTTCATCATTTAAGAAAGTATTTACAGCAACTGCTACTTTATCGCCGATTCCTTTTACAGCCAGTAAATTTTCAATTGACTGATTTTTAAGATTTTCAATATTTTTAAAAGTTTTTGTCAAAAGATTCGCATTGAATTTTCCAACAAAAGGAATTCCAAGTGCGTAGAGGACTTTTGAAAAATCACGAGTTTTACTGGATTCAATACTATTTATCAAGTTATCTACACTTTTTTGTCCCATTTTTTCCAGATTTTCAAGTTCTTCACGATATTTTTCAAGCGAATAAATATCAACTATTGTTTTTATTTTTCCTAATTCGATAAATTTTTCGACAATTTTATCGCCAAGTCCAGAAATATTCATTGCGTCACGGGAAACAAAATAGGCAATTTGGCGTTTGACTTTTTCGGGGCAAAGTGGATTATGGCATTTTAATGCGACAAGTCCTTCTTCGTGGGAAAGTTCGCTGTTGCAGACAGGACAATTTGTTGGCTCCTGAATCTCAATTTCTTTTCCAGTTCTATCATCAAATACGACATTTACAACTTGTGGAATAATTTCTGCCGCTTTTTCTACAATAACGTTATCGCCAATTTTTATATCTTTTCTGCGAATTTCATCAAAGTTGTGTAAACTTGCTCTTTTCACAACAGAACCTGATAAATTCACGGCTTCAAGTTCAGCAACAGGAGTAATTACACCAGTTCTTCCAACTTGGAAAGTTACGTCCGTTAATTTAGTTTTTACTTGTTCAGCAGGAAATTTGTAGGCAATTGCCCATCGTGGGCTTTTAGTTGTGTAGCCAAGTGTTTCGTAAAGTGCAAAATTATTTACTTTTATAACAAGGCCGTCTGTTTCATAATCGAGTGTTTTTCGTTTATCGTGCCATTTGTCAATAGATTTTTCCAATTCTGTGAAATCAGTATATTTTTCAAATACTCCTGTAGTTTGAAACCCAAGATTTTTTATGTATTCAATGCTTTCCAAATGAGTATTTATCCCATAATTTTCAGCATTTACCAAATAATAAAGATAACAGTCAAGTCCTCGATCTGCAACAATTGTTTTATCTAGCTGCCTGATTGTTCCAGATGCTGCATTTCTTGGATTTGCAAAAACATCTTCACCATCATCTTCACGCTCTTGATTTATTCGATTGAAATTTGATATTGGCAAAATAATTTCTCCACGAACTTCCAATGAAACTGGATCTTTCAATTTTTTAGGAATACTTGAAATTTCCCTAATGTTTTCTGTAACGTCTTCCCCAATTTGCCCATCTCCTCTTGTAACAGCCTGAACAAGCTCTCCATTTTCATAAATCAGGCTTATGCTAAGCCCATCCAATTTGAGTTCCAAAATATATTCCAAATTTTCATCATTATTTTTATTTTCATCAATTTGAGATAAAATAATTTTTTTCACTCGTTTGTCAAAATCTTCAATTTCAGAAATATTATAAGTATTTGATAAACTAAGCATTGGCGTTCGATGCCGCACTTTTGAAAATTTTTCACTCGCAGTCCCTCCAATTTTTTTAGTAGGCGAGTTTTCACTATTTTCCAGCAATTCAGGATATTCCTGTTCAAGCTGTTTTAATTCACGCATTAAAGCGTCGTATTCCATATCAGAAATAATAGGATTATCTTCGTTATAATAAAGATTATTGTGATATTCAATTTCATTTCTTAATTTTTTATATTTTTCTTGAATTTTAGAAAAATTGATATTTTTTTCATTATTAATATTTTGTTTTTTGTTGTTTTCGTCTTGATTAAATAGATTCACTGTTGCTCCTTTTATAAAAATTTGTTTTGTAAATTATATCATTTTTTTTAAAATATTTGTAGATAAAAAAACTGTCTCATAAAAATATAATTTAAATATAGTTTATGAAACAGTTTAATTGATTATTAAGTATAAGATTATGTGTTATAAAACTTAGTATAATAATTTTTTTATTTTTTATAATTTGTCATGAATAAATAATATTGTTGAATAATGTGTGAAATGATATGTGTGACTAATTGTTGTTAATTATTTATTTTTTGCTTTTATGTTTGATCTAGTATTTTTTATTTTTACGTTTGAATTCTGATAATGCGGCATTACATCTTGTATATGCTTCTCCTATATAAAAATCTGCCAAATCTTCATATGTTTCTTCATCAATATCTTTACTTCTAGGTAATAATTTTACTGTTACCCGTCCTCCATTTATGAAAGAAATATCACTAAAGTATTTATTATTTTCTCGTCTTATATAGTCTTCCACGTCTCTTGCACCTAAATTGTATGCTTCACTTAGACATTTACCTAATCCTTTATTAACAGCAGCTTGTGCTTGTCTATAACTAGCTTCAAGAGTTGCTTGTGTACCGCTAAATCCAATAGATGAAACAGCTAGGAATGTTGAAATTAAAATTAATGGTTTAAACCTTTTTAACATAATAAACTCCTCCTTTTTATACTAAGTTTTATTATTGATTATTTCGTACCAATAATATTGTACTATAGAATTTTCAAAAGTCAATATAATTGCTAAAAAATTTATATATTTTGATTTACAATGTATCTTCATATTTTTTTATTTTAACTACATTGTATTTTAACTACATTGTATTTTTGAAATATGTGTGCTAATATGAATTGTGAAAAATATTTTTTTAGTGAGCTAAAGAAAGAATGTAAAGTCACACTAAAGCAAATTGAAGAGAAAGAGTATGTTTTTGTACTTAAAAATGCAGGAATTGAGGATATTTTAAAAATTGGAGTTGCATTTTTTGGGAAAAATGTGGAAAGTGAAAGAAGGATCGGTAACTGTGAAAGATGACAATAATATGGAAATTTTTGATATTGAAATTATTAATAATAGAAAAATAGAGAAAAATAAGTTATTTTTATTAGAATTTGAAGATGAAATTAAATTAAAAATAGAAATTGAAAGAACAATATATTCTTCAAAAAGTGATAATATCTTTGATTCTGTTGTAGAATTACGAAAAAAATTAGAATTAAATAAGATTTATTTACTTTGTAATGCTTCAGCTATTAATGTTTATCCTTCTGTAATGCAAAAAGAATTTGGAGGGACAAAGGCGTATAAATTACAAATGGGAAAACAAGCAATTTTAATAGATGTAGTAGATATTTTTGATTATGATAGTGAATTAAAAATTGGTAGTGTTAAAGAGCAAGAGGAATTTTATGAAAGTTGGTTAGAAAGTTTTTAGTGAGAAATTGTTGCTTTGCGTTAGGATATATTACCAAATATGAACAAAAATAACAATACATTGTCAATACAACGAAACCATAGAGAAAGTTTAAAATGAAATTTACCAAAATAATAAAGAAATATACTTAATCCAAATAAAATATTTCAAACTAAGGAAGGGATGTAAAATGAGAATAATAAAAAGAGATAGAAATGGAGATGAAATTGCAGAAATTTTTGGTATTTATTGGGATGAAGAAAGAAATCAAACAC
This sequence comes from Leptotrichia buccalis C-1013-b, assembly GCF_000023905.1. Classification (NCBI taxonomy): domain Bacteria; kingdom Fusobacteriati; phylum Fusobacteriota; class Fusobacteriia; order Fusobacteriales; family Leptotrichiaceae; genus Leptotrichia; species Leptotrichia buccalis. Next base: position 1,259,316 of record NC_013192.1, read on the forward strand.
TTTTTTTGGGTATGACAGATAAATATAGTGGATTATATGTTTATTCAGAAAGTGAAGTTGAGATTATCAATCCAAATATAAACTTTAGAACAATTTATCTTTCTGGGCATCTTCCAGGGATATTTCATTGGGCATTAATAGAAAAAGATTTATTAGATGAGGTTATTGACGGTAATTTAGAATTAAGAAAAAAATTTTTGGACATATTACGTTCAGAGAATGTAATAGATTGGTAATTTTTATATAAAAATACTATGCTTAACTTTTCATTTTTTTATATATGGAGTATGTCTAATCAAGTAAAAAAATGGGTAGGGATAATTTTTTTATAAACTTTAATCTTATATTTTTAAAATCACAACTAAAAATAAAATTAAGATGATAATGTAATTAAATAACTATAAATTTAGGTAAAGGTAGTGGTTTAGAGATATTTAATCAACGGATTAAACAGATAAATGTTAAACAAGGAGATATTATTCATTATGGAAAAAATAAATGATCTCAATGAAGCTAAAAATTTGCTAGAAAAATATTTAGATAAAAAAATATCAGTAAACAAATTGAAAAAAAGTTATTTTATTGATGATATAAAATTTATAAAAGAAGAATTAGAAAAAGCCTATTTATTTAAAAATAAAACAAAATTAGATATTTTATTTTGGTTAATATTTACATTTGATTTGTATTCTGAGGAGTTCATAAATATCTTATGTAAGATTTCAAAAGAAGAATGGCATGAAAGACATGAGGATATTGCTATTTACTTCATGGAAATGGAGTTACCGTCTACGGTAGAATGTCTTTATGAATTAGCAATTTCAGATTTTGAGAAATATCGTGATGACGAATACTGTCAATTAGTTGAAAAATGTTGCTATGCTTTAGGAGCAATAGGGACGGAAGAGGCAAAAGAAAAACTTAAATTATTAGATAAAAGTGATAAAGACATTATACAAGAACATGTTGCAGATACATTTGAAATGTATAAATTATCTTAATATGGAAGGAGAAATTGCACTCAAGGTAATGTTGTTAAAGATAAATATCCTGATATGCCAATGCCGAAAAAAGTCCTGGCAGGGGATATAAATTTGTACGTTTTAAAGAAGAAAAAAGACAAATAAATATACAATTAGGACAAGAAGGAGGGAAAGGACTAGATATATTTAATAAAAATATAAAAGAAATCAATTTTAGAAAGGAAATAATAAAAAATGGAAAAAAATAATCTTGAAAAATTGGAAAATTTGATGTGGAAAAAATATAAAAAACAAATAAGTTTTCAACAATTACAAAAGGAATTTTTAAAAAATGATGATGAAAGAATAGAGTATATAAAAACAGAGTTGGAAAAAGCATATAATGAAAAAAATGGAGACAGCGTATATATTTTAATTTCAGCAATTTACATGTTCAAATTATACAGTGAAAAATTTGTTGATATTTTATGCAAATTAACAAAAGAAGAATGGCATGGAAAACACGAAGACATAGTGTTTTATCTCCAGCAACTAGAATTACCTTCTACGATAGATTGCATTTATGAATTAGCAATTTCAAATTTTGAAAAATATCAATGGGATGATAATTTTGCATTAGTGAGAAAATGCTGTTTTGCTTTAGGAGACATAAACACTCCTAAGGCGAAAGAAAAATTGGAACTATTGTTGCAAAGTGATGAAGAAACGATAAGAGAACATGCAATGAAGCAGTTGAAGAGATGTAATTTTACAAATAAAGATGTTGAATGAAAGGATTGATTATGAAAAAAGGCGAAGAAAGAAATATTTATGCTGTATTTGATGATAAAACAATAAGAGTTTATCAGGCATATAACAATGAAATAGCAGATGAGGCTTTAAAATTAGGAAAGTTTGGAAGTAAATTCAGCCTTACAAGAATGACCTGGATAAAGCCATCATTTTTATGGATGATGTACAGAAGTGGCTGGGCTAGCAAGCAAGGACAGGAAAGAATACTGGCAATTGACCTGAAAAGGGAAGGATTTGATGAAATAGTGAAAAATTCTGTACTTTCATCTTTTAGAGAAGTTTCTGACTTGTCTAAGGAAGAATGGAAAAATAAATTAGACAATTCAGAAGTAAGATGTCAATGGGATCCAGATAGGGATATTTACGGTAATCCACTAGGAAGAAGGGCGATACAGTTAGGCATAAAGGGAGAAACTGTGAAAAAATATGTAAATGACTGGATTGTAAATATAACGGATATAACTGATAAAGTTGTTGAGATAAGAAATAGCATTCAGAATGGAACTTTTTCAGAATCTATGCTTCCTAAAGAAATAAAATATATTTAAAATTTGTAGCAAAAGATAACGGTACCTGTAACGGTACCTGTTAAAAATAGTTAAATGATGAGAATGAAAAGAATTGCAAATTGTATTAAGAGATTTTAGGATTATAAAAATTGAAATAGAAAAAGTGTTCAAAAGTAGATTATTTAGAATTGGATTAAATTTTTGAGCATTTTTTGTTTTTAAAATTTATATTTTTTATACTGTAATATTTTTTCAAAATGTGGTATGATATAAACAATTAAAATTAGAGAAATAAAAGGAGGAAATTGAAAAGAATAGAGAATATGGAAAGAAGTAATAATGAAATAACAAATATAGATACAGTTGAGAAAATTGATATTTTGGGGATGGATTTAGAGAGTTTGCAGCGAAAATTTGTTGAGATTAGGCTTAAAAAATTTAATGCAAGTCAAGTTTTTGACTGGCTACATAATAAACTAGTGTTTAATTTTGATGAGTTTTCTAATATTTCCAAAAAAGACAGAGAGATTTTGAAAGAGAAATTTTATGTGGAAAAACTTGAGTTTAAGACGCATCAAGTTTCAGAAGATGGGGATACTGAAAAATTTTTGTTTGAACTGAAGGATAAAAGGCTGATTGAAAGTGTGCTTATTTCTCATAAAAATCGGCATACGCTTTGTGTTTCTTCGCAAATTGGATGCCTTATTGGATGTGATTTTTGTGCAACAGCCACAATGACTTATGAAAGAAACTTGTCAATTTCTGAGATTTTACTGCAATATTATTATGTACAAAAACATTTGCTGCAACGTGGAGAAAAACTTGGAAATGTAGTTTATATGGGAATGGGAGAGCCGTTTTTAAATTATGATGCGGTACTTGGCTCAATTAATATGCTAAATTCTCCTAAGGGGCAAAATTTTTCAAAAAGAAATTTTACAATTTCTACAAGTGGAATTGTGAATGGAATAAAAAGATTTACAGAAAATGAAAATCAGATAAATTTGGCAATTTCACTGCATTCGGTAAAGGATGATGTGAGAAATGAGATTATGCCAATAAATAAAAGATGGGGAGTAAAACAATTAAAAGAATCTCTTCTGGAGTATCAGAAACAAACTAAAAATCGTATTACATTTGAATATATCTTGATTAATGATTTGAATTGTGAGCCTGAAGATGCAAGGGAACTGGCTGGATTCTTAAATTCATTTTCGTGTCTAGTAAACTTGATCCCTTACAATCCTGTTGGTGGAAAGCCTTATAAAACGCCATCAAAACAAAAACAAAGGGAATTTTATAAATTATTAAAAGATAAAAATGTTAATGTAACGTTGCGGGAAACTAAAGGACAGGACATTGCAGCGGCTTGTGGACAATTGAAGGCAAAAAAGGAGATGAATACAAGTCAAAGTATAATTTAAACAAGTCCTTTGGATATTAGCAGAAAATCAAAAATACTGAAATACTGAAAAGAGGTAATAATGAAAAAGAAAAATAAAGTACCAAAAGTTAAAGTGAAAAAAAGTTTTAATCTTCTTTCATTCTTTTTGAAAATTTTTATGTTTCTGTTTATTATAGTAATTGGAACAGGAGCCTATTTGGTTTATACAGTAAGCAAGGAAACTCCAGTTGATTTAATAGATGGTTATGCTCCTGTATCACCTTCTGTTATTTATGATATAAATGGAAATCAAATTGATACAATCATGGTTCAGAATCGTTCTCCTATAGGAATTGGAGAAATTCCTGAACATGTACAAAATGCTTTTTTAGCAATAGAAGACAGAAAATTTAGAACGCATTACGGATTTGATTTTATAAGAACAGCTAGAGCGGCTTTTTTGACACTTACAAAAACTCGACGTGAAGGTGGAAGTACAATTACTCAGCAGCTTGCAAAAAATGCTTTTTTATCGCCTGAACAAACAATGTCAAGAAAAATTAAAGAGGCAATATTGGCAGTAGAAATTGAAAGAAAATATACAAAAGACGAAATTTTGGAAAATTATTTGAATACAATTTATTTTGGACAAGGAGCATACGGAATAAAAAATGCTGCAATAAAATATTTTAATAAACAGCCAAAACAGTTAACAATTGCACAAGCGGCAATATTGGCAAGTCTTCCTAAGTCTCCAACAAAGTATTCAAAATTGGAAAATGCGTTAGAAAGACAGAAATTAGTGCTTCATCAAATGAGGAATTTTGGATTTATATCAGATGCTGAATATTCACAGGCAATACGTGAAAAAATAACGTTTGTAAATGGAAATATTAAAAGTCGTAATGAGGAAGAGCAAATTTCAACTTCAAACGTGGCACCTGAATTTACTACTATTGTACTTAGTGAAGTCAGAAAAATTTTAAAAATTCCTGAAGAAGATCAAAAATTTCTGTTCGACGGCTACAAAATTTATGCAACTGTAGATTTAGACTTGCAAAGAGCGGCTTATACAGCATTTAACAGCAACTACAATTTAAAAAGTCGTGCAAATTTAAACGGAGCATTATTTTCAATTGACCCAAGTAATGGTTTTGTAAAAGCTATGGTTGGTGGAAAAAATTATAAAAAAGGTAATTTTAACCGTGCAATTAGTTCATTAAGACAGCCAGGCTCGTCATTTAAGCCAGTAGTTTATTTGGCAGCGTTGCAGAAAAAAATGACAATGAGCAGCGTAATGGAAGATTCTCCAGTAAAAATAGGTAACTGGAAACCAAAAAACTATGATGGAGTTTTCAGAGATAGCATGACACTTGCTAAAGCTTTAGAAATTTCAAACAATATTATTCCAATAAAATTATTACAGTATGTTGGAATCGGCGCAGCTGAAAAAGTATGGCGGGATGCTGGAATTGTAGGAGGAGATTTTCCTAAAAACTACACATTAGCACTTGGTTCAATTTCCACAAAACCATCAGACATGGCAATGTTTTATGCGGCACTTGCAAATGGAGGATATCAAGTGAAACCACAATATATTTACAAAATTGAAAATAAATTCGGAGAAATTGTTTATGAAGCAAAACCAAAAATGAAAAAAATTTACGATTCAAAAGATGTTGCAATCTTAACTTATATGCTGGAAAATGCTGTAAATTATGGAACTGGACAACCAGCAAAAGTAATGAAAGATGGAAAATTAATTCCGATGGCAGGAAAAACTGGAACAACATCAGATTATGTTTCAGCATGGTTTACAGGCTACACACCAACTCTTGCTACAGTAGTTTACGTCGGAAATGATGACAACAAGTCAATGGGGCCTGGAATGACAGGAGGAGCTGCAGCCGCACCAATTTGGAAAAATTATATGCAGGCAGTAGTGGACTTGCCAAATTATAATGTTGGAGTATTTGAATTTATAGATGACTATATAACAAGAAAAGACTTGACAACAAGGGAAATTGATTTACAAGTCGGATTACTGGACAGAGATGGAGTAAACAAAAGAACAGCGTTATTTAAGGCTGGAACAGAACCGATTGAAGGAGAAGGTAAATTTAGAAGAGGAGTTACTTTCTAGACTTCATTTACAATAAAAAATTTAAATTTGTAAAAAACGGAAGTAGAGAATTTGATAAAAACAAGTTCTCTATTTTTTGTTTGTATAAATATTGTTGACAATTTCTTTTGTTTAATGTACAATAAGTTGAACAGAAACATATAAGGAGTGATAAATATGATAGCTACAAATTATTCTAATATTAGAAATAATTTTAAAAAGTATTGTGATAAGGCAACAAGAGATTATGAAACAATAATTGTAACTAGAAAAAATGATGAAAATGTGGTATTAATGAGTGAAGAAGAATACAATAATTTGATGGAAAATTTGTATATTATGTCTAATAAAGATTATTATAATGAATTATTGAAAAGAAAAGATGAGGTTGAAAAAGGGAAAGTTGAGAAACATGATTTAATTGAGGTGGAATAATAACATGAACATAAATTGGAATAGTGAAGCATGGAAGGAATATGTAGACTGGCAATCAAAAGATAAAAAAGTTATAAAAAAGATAAATGAAATTATAAAGGATATTCAGAGAAATGGAAATGAAGGAATAGGTAAAGCAGAGGCTTTAAAGCATGAATTAAGTGGGTATTGGAGCAGAAGAATAACTGATAAGCACAGATTTATTTATAAATTGACTGAAAATGAAGTTATAATAATAGCTTGTGCTAATCATTACAAATAACTTTTTAAATTATTTTATGTAAAAGTAATAAAAAATATGATTTCAAATACAATTAATGTATAAGAGATCATATTTTTTGTTTATAAAAATTTATAAATTTTGATTAGGACATAAATAACAATTTAACTATAAATAATGCACCCAAAATAATCATTACCCACGAAACGTGTCTTCTATCTTCTTTTTTCGAGAATAAATTGTAAAACAGATTTATTAATACATAAGATAAAATTCCTAATGTTAATCCATCTCCGATGCTGTAAGTTAAAGCCATTGTTGTGATTGTGATGAATGATGGAACGCCTTCCAGAATGTCGTGTAAATCTATATTTTTAACTGAACTTAGCATTAAGTAACCAACGTAAATTAAGGCTGGAGCTGTAGCACATCCTGGTATTGAAATAAATATTGGTGAAAAAAACATTGATATTAGGAATAGGAAACCTGTAGTAATAGCAGTCCATCCTGTTCTTCCACCAGCGATAACTCCTGTTGAGCTTTCTACATACGTTGTAACTGTTGAAACTCCAAGTGCGGCACCGGCTGTAGTTGCGATTGCATCTGCCATTAAGGCACGTCCTACGTTTGGTACGTTTCCATTTTCATCCAGCATATCTGCTTTTGAGCATACCCCTATCAATGTTCCGACAGTATCAAAGAAATCTACAAAGAGAAATGTACAAACTATGACAAATAAATTTCCAAACATTTTAAAATTTGTAAATAAGTTAAAGTCCAATTTTCCCATAACAGGCATCATTGATTCATATTTAAAGACACCAGATGGCAAATAAATCCCTAATTCTTTTGCATGTGCAGGATTTATAAGCGCATATCCCCAAGCCAGCAAAGAACTTAAAACAATTCCATAAAGAATTGAGCCACGTACATTCTTTTTATCTAAAATTGCTATTAAAATTAATCCAATAAATGAAATAATAACGGCTGGAGAAAAATGCCCCATACTAACTTTTGTTGATTCATTTAAAACAATTAGTCCACTTCCTGAAAAACCGACAAATGCAATAAATACTCCGATTCCCCCAGTAACAGCATGTTTCATATTTTCTGGAATGGAATTTACTACAGCTTCACGCACTTTAAAAAGTGTTAAAAATATAAATATAATTCCTTCGCAGAATACGGCAGTTAGAGCAGTTTGCCAGCTAATACCGCCTTTTAGTACAACTGTAAATGCAAAAAATGCGTTTAATCCCATACCTGAGGCGAGGGCAAAAGGTAAGTTTGCAATAAGGCCCATAAGAAAACAACCAAGTGCAGCGGAAAAGCAAGTAGCTGTAACTAATGCACCTGCATCCATACCTGTTTTTGACAAAATATTTGGATTTACAGCAATTATGTACGCCATTGTAAGAAATGTTGTAATTCCTGCTATAATTTCCTTTTTCATATTGACATTTTCATTTGCTAGAAGCGGGAAAAGTCGTTTAAGTCCGCTTTGTTGAACATTATTGCTGCTCATTTTGTTTACTCAACTCCATTTCTATATATCTTTTATAAAATATTATTCATCTTCATTCGATTTATTTTTAGCCTTTTCATCTTCTGTTTTATCTTTGTCAAAAGTCATAACAACTTTTTCAATTTTTTTATTTCTGACTCGCTGTGGCTTGAATACAACACCATTAATTGTAATTGGCTCAATATTTTCATTGTCTTCGGGAATATATCCTAAATTTTCAATTAAAATTCCGCTCAAAGTATCATAATATTTTGATTCAAGTTCAAAGTTAAAGTTATCATTCAAGTCATTTAGCGAAACTTCTCCGCTAATTAAATATTTATTTCGTGATAACTGACGGATTGACAAGTCCTCATCATCAAATTCATCGGCAATATTTCCCATAACTTCCTCAATCAAGTCTTCAAGTGTAACAATTCCCGAAAAACCACCATATTCATCAATTAGAATGGTAATATGTTTTTTCTCCAGCTGCATTTCATTAAAAAGTTCATTTACATTTTTTGTTTCAGGCACAAAATACGCTTCTTGGAGCAAATCAGCCACTTTTATGTTGTCAAATCCCTTTTTGTAGGCTTCCATCATCAAATCTTTAGTTAACAATACTCCAACAATGTTGTCAGCTTCATTTTCATAAACAGGAATACGTGAATATTTTCCAATTTCCTTATTTTCAAAAAGCTCATGAATTGAGATATTTTTATCAATCAAAAATACTTTTGTCCTCGGAATCATTATTTCACGTGCAATTTTTTCATCAAATTCAATAATATTTTCAATCATTTCCTGTTCAGCTTCGTTAATAACACCGTGTTCCTTACCAACTTCCACAAGCGAACGCAGTTCCTCCTTAGAAACCTTTTCTTCAATATTGTCTTCTTTCATTTTCAAAATGGTAAGTACCAAATTTGTAGAAAATGTCAAAAATTTTACAAATGGAGAAAATAACTTTGAAATAAATACAACAACTCCAATTGACGATAAAGCAATCTTTTCTGAATTTCTAAGTGCAATTCTCTTTGGAATCAGTTCCCCAAAAACAAGTGTAACATACGATAGTAGAAAAGTTATTAAAATCATTGAAATTTGATTACTGTACGGGATATTCAAAGGCTGCAATGCATTCGACAAATATTGCGATAAACCAGTCGCTGCCGATGCTGATGCAAAAAAACCTGCCAAAGTAATCCCAACTTGAATAGTAGACAGGAATTTACTAGGTTCCTGCAGCAAATTATCAAGTAAAATTGCTTTTTTATTTCCATCTTCAATTAATATTTTTAATTTATTTTTGTTTAACGAAACAATCGCCATTTCCGCACTGGAAAAGAAAGCATTAATTCCCGTTAAAATTATTATTATTACAATCTGTAATAATAAACTGCCCTCAGACATTTTATTTTTCCTCCTAAATTTTTTAAATTTACCAACTTTTATAGTAACAAATTTTAAAACTGAATTTAAAAATTGTAACCATTTATTCAAACTCTAATTTTTTATTTTGTATTAATTTAAAGAGTTTAAGCATATTATAGCATATTTTTAAAAAATTTAAAAATTTTAATCTTAAATCTGTTTAATAGCTCATCTATATATTAAATAATAGAAAATTACAAAATTTCTTCAAAAACATACTTTTGAACTTTCATTCCTAATCTTTCATAAAATCTGACAGCTCCAGTATTCTTAGCCCAAGCATCCAATGTTAAATTGTAACAGCCTTCTTTTTTTGCAAAATCTAAAGCAAAGTCATATAATTTCTTTCCAATATTTTGTCCACGTGTGCTTTCATCGACACAAAGATCATCAATAAACAATGTTTTTATATCAGTTAGAACGTTGTGATTTATTTGCTGTTTGAAAATACAGAAAATATAGCCAATTACGTTATCATTTTCATCAGTTGCTACGAATATTGGCTTACTTGAGTCGTTTAACATTTTTGTTAATTCTTTTGTTGTGTATTTTTTCCCAGTTGCCTTGAAAATGTCTGGACGCCCTTCATGATGAATTAATAAAATTTGTTCCAGCAGATTTTCTATTTTTGGAATATCTTTTTCTTGTGCTAGTCTAATCTCTTTCATTGTAATAATTTTTCCTTTCATTTACATTTTTATATTTTTATATAATAATTTTAATAAATAAAAAATTTAAAATTGCTTGTTTTATTCTAATTTATCTAGTTTTTTAGTTTGTAGCAACATATTGTACAATCTATGTTATAAAATTAAATTTATATTAAGTTCTATTTAAATAACAAATTTATTACAAACTTTTCTAAATTTAATATTTTCAAGTAATTTAAGATATAATTTTTATCTTTTAAGCAGAGTTCACCATAAAATAATCCGTCGGAGCATTTTTCTGTGCTGGCAAAACTGTTTGAGCATAGCGAGTTTTTTGGCAGTGCAGAAAAATGTCGTAGACTAGCCATAGGTTGTAGGATTTGCGGCAATGAGCAATCCTACAAAAATAAAAAAGAAAAAACACAGTAATATGAAAAAATACTTATTAATCAAAAATCTAAAAAATAATTTAATTGAATGATTATGAATTAGCTATTATAAACAATAAAAAATTACAAAATATGCTCAAAAACATACTTCTGAACTTTCATTCCCAATCTTTCATAAAATCTAACAGCTCCAGCATTATCAGCCCAAGCATCCAATGTTAAATTGTAACAGCCTTCTTTTTTTGCAAAATCTAAAGCAAAATCATATAATTTCTTTCCAATGTTCTGCCCACGAGTGCTTTCATCAACGCAAAGATCATCAATAAACAATGTTTTTATATCAGTTAGTACGTTGTGATTTGTTTGTTGCTTGAAAATACAGAAAATATAGCCAATTACGTTATCATTTTCATCAGTTGCTACAAATATTGGCTTGTTTGAATCGTTTAACATTTCTGTTAATTCTTTTGCTGTGTATTTTTTTCCAGTTGCCTTGAAAATGTCTGGACGACCTTCGTGATGAACTAATAAAATTTGTTCCAGTAAATTTTCTATTTTTGGAATATCTTTTTCTTGTGCTAGTCTAATTTCTTTCATTACAATAAATTTGCCTTTCTTTTGTGTTTTGTGTGATGTTTTTTATGAAAATAATAAATGAAATGTTAATAAATGTGTTCGAGAACCTAATCTTTTTTATTTTTACAAGGGGTCAAGACCCCTTGCTGCAAAATATTTGTTTTAATAAGGTTATATTTCTAAAGTTTCTAAAAATTTCTTTCCATTTTCAATTTGTATTTCAACATTTTTTATGGAAGTTCCACCATACGAATTTCGTTTGTTTACGCAGTTTTCGATTGTGATTTCTGAAAGAATATCGTCTTTGAAAACATCAGAAAATTTATGAAATTCTTCGAGTTTCATGTCGTCAATTGCGATTTTCTTGTCTTCACAGTAGGATACGATTTCTCCAACAATTTTATGAGCTTGTCTAAATGGAACATTGTGTTTTGCAAGGTAATCAGCTACGTCTGTTGCATTTAGGAATCCTGCTCGCATTGAAGTGTAGATTTTTTCGTTGTTGACTGTTATTGTGTCAAGCATTAGGTAGAAAATTTCGATGGATAGTTTGATATTATCAATTGAGTCAAAAATTCCTTCCTTGTCCTCCTGCATATCCTTGTTATAAGCTAGCGGAAGTGCCTTCATTGTTGTCAAAATTCCCATAAGATTTCCGTAGATTCTGCCAGTTTTTCCTCTTACAAGTTCGGCGATGTCAGGATTTTTTTTCTGTGGCATAATTGAAGAGCCAGTTGCAAAAGCATCATCCAGATTTATAAATGAAAATTCGGATGTACACCAGATAATAATTTCTTCTGAAAATCTTGACAAGTGCATTGAAATTACTGAAATAATCATTGCAAGCTCAATTATAAAATCTCTGTCGCTCACAGAATCAAGACTATTTTCCGTAGGCTTTGAAAATCCAAGTTCCTTTGCCACAAAATGTCTATCCAGATCAAACGTAGTTCCAGCCAAAGCTCCTGCTCCAAGCGGCATTTCATCATATCTTTCCAAAAAGTATTCAATTCTTGAAATATCCCTTTTAAACATTTGGAAGTAAGCCATCAAATGATGAGAGAATAAAATTGGCTGAGCCCTTTGTAAATGAGTATATCCAGGAATAATAACATTTTTATATTTTTCAGCAAGTCCTAGCAGTACATTTTCCATTTTTACAAGCAATTTTGAGATTTCACGAGCTTCTTTTCGTACATACATTCGCACGTCAAGAGCCACCTGATCGTTTCGGCTTCTAGCAGTATGCAGTTTTCCAGCCACAGACCCAATAATCTGTGTCAACCTTTTCTCAATCGACATATGAATATCCTCATCTTCAATTCTAAACTCAAATTCTCCCTTTTCAATTTCATCCTTTATTTGAAGCAATCCATTTTCAATATCTTTTTGCTCGTGCTCTGCAATAATCCCTTGCTTAGCAAGCATTCTGCTGTGTGCAATGCTTCCTGTAATATCTTCCTCGTACATTCTTTTATCAAACGTAATAGACGCATTAAATTTTTCTAACAATTTATTAGTTTCCTTATGAAATCGCCCTTCCCACATTTTTTTCATATTTTTCACAGTCCTTTCTTTTTTCTTTTTTAGTTTATAATTGTTTTATTATATCAAATATAGAGTAATTTTAAAAGATAAAAAATAAATTAATACTAAGCCTATTTGAATAGGCCGTGTCTGAAAACTCAAAATCTATGTTATATTTAATGTTTTTTTGATTTTATAAATTATACAAATCACGATAAAAGCAGTGTTTATTATTTTTGATTTTGGAAAAATTTGTTAAAAATTCATCATTTGAAGAGTTTTCAGACATGCCCTAGTAGAAATCAGAAAATTCATAGAATTAAAACCTTTTTTACAATATTATACAACCTATGTAACTATAAAATGTCTTTAATTAAATTTAATCATTAAGTATCCATACAAGAGACTTTTATTTAGTACGAAGCAAGTTTTTTTTAGACTCGTTAGAACGTTTCGCCATTATGTATACTTATTATTTCTTATTATTTATTAGATTTATCAAAAAAATTATCGGACGTTATTTTTTTTTTCTTTTTTTTACATATCCAGTCCAGAGACAGAAACTGGGATTTTGTCCTAGTTTTTTGTTTTCCTTATTTAGTAAAATATCATTAAATATAAATATTATGATAGTATAATAAAAAATTAATTTTATATTTTATAAAATTATGGTATAATTAATGTAATTAAAATTAATATAATTGGAAGGATGTAGGTAAAATGAAAAAATTAATACCATCACTTTTATTTTTATTAGGAATACAAGGTTTTAGTAACACTTGTAACTTTGTTAATAATCCTGATTTCTTTTTGGACAAAGTTATTAAGAAAATTCAATCTGAAAAAAAGACTAATGATATTTTTTGTGATAGAGACAGTATAAAAATGGCATATTATACAATTGAAAATGAAGATTATAATGCAAATATAGGGATAGTAATAAAGGTTGATCAAACAACTTCAAATGATGAATTTAAAAATATTTTTTCTAAGAAGTTTGATGAATATAAAAACTTTTTTACAAAGATTGATACGAAGGATCTTGGAAATAATCCGCTTCCAGATAAGGAAATAATCCGTTTTTATGTGCAGTTTCCAGATGAAAAGAGTATTATTATAATTGGAAAATATGAATATGACTTGAAAACTAAACAATATCAAATGGTAGTTAATTCAAAGGCAAAAGAATATTTTGAAAAAATACAGTTATTTGAAAAAATACCCCAAATACAAAATATAGCGTATTCTGATGAACAAATATATTAAAATTAATCTTAATAATCTAAAAAAGGAGTGTAAGTACATATGAAGAAAAAAATAAGAAAAGCTGTAATTCCTGCTGCGGGACTTGGAACGAGAGTTTTACCTGCAACAAAAGCTCAACCTAAAGAAATGCTTGTAATTGTTGATAAACCAGCATTGCAATATCTTGTGGAAGAACTAATAGCGGCTGGCATTGAAGAAATTTTGATTATTACTGGAAGAAATAAAGGGTCAATTGAAAATCATTTTGATTATTCTTATGAACTTGAAAAAACTTTGGAAGAAAATGGGAAAAAAGATTTATTAAAAATAGTTGACGGTATTTCTGAAATGTCAAATATTTATTATGTACGTCAAAAAAAACCTTTAGGATTAGGACATGCAATAAGCTGTGCTGAAGCATTTGTTGGAGATGAGCCGTTTGTGGTGCTTCTTGGAGATGATATTATTTTTACGGATAAGGAGAAAGGTCAAAGTCCTGTAACAAAACAATTAATTGAAAAATATGAAGATCTGCAAGGTGGAACAATTTTAGGAGTTCAGGAAGTTGACAAAAAGAATGTTTCTAAATATGGAATAATAAAGCCTTTAACACAAATTGACGATAAAACTGTAGTTGTGGAAGATTTTATTGAAAAACCAATAATTGAAGAAGCTCCAAGCAATTTAGCGGCACTTGGACGATATGTTTTGGAACCTGAAATATTTTCATATTTAAAAAATACAAAACCTGGAAAAGGTGGAGAAATTCAACTTACAGATGCAATTTTAGCAATGAAAAATGATGGCGGAAAATTGTATGCATACAATTTTGAAGGACTTAGATATGACACAGGAGATAAGTTTGGAATGTTTGTTGCAAATGTTGAGTTTGGACTAAGACATGAGGAACTGAAAGATAGAGTTAGAGAATATTTAAAAGATTTAATAGAAAAACTATAAATTAGTTATGAAAAGCGAAAATGTAAAATTAATCGATCGGGCAATATTAATAATAATATTATCCGATTTTTTAATTTTATTTAAAAAAGTAAATAAATTTTATATTGTAAAGAATTTTAAATTAAAATTGAAATAAAAATATAATTATGTTACCATAGTAATAAATAATAGATATATAAAAGTCTTGAAACTTATATTAAGAAGGAGAAAAATATGGATGTTACAGAATTTAAAAAATTAATTGAAAAAGAAAAAAATATAAATGTGGAGGAAAATAAAATGAATAATCAAGATAATCAAAAAGTTGGAATGAAAAATCAAATTTTAGAAAGTCTTAATGGATTGACAGTTAGTGAGAGAACAGTTAGTTTTGATGAAAAGACAAATAAAAAAATGTGGAATAGTTATAGTAATAGAGAAACAGTTAATATTATCGTTGCAGGGAAAACTGGTGTTGGAAAAAGTTCACTAATTAATTATATTTTTGGAGAAAAAGTAGCGGAAGTTGGTGCAGGGGCTCCTGTAACTCAAGAAATTGGAGCTTATCATTTGAAAGAAGATAATATAAATTTATACGATACAAAAGGAATTGAAGCTGAAAATTATGAAGAAACATTATCAAATATTCAAAATTTTTTAGCAGAAAGACAAAAGTCTAAAGATGAAAATGAGCATATTCATATTGCTTGGCTTTGCATTAGTGAAAGAAGTGATAGAATTGAAGCGGCTGACATAAAATTGCTTGAGATTTTGAAATCATCTGGAATTCCTACAATTGCAGTGTTTACAAAAAGAGACACAGTAAAGGAATCTGAATTTGTTAAAAAAGTAAAAGAAGAAGGAACATTGGAAAAAGCAAGAGCTATTGTGAGAGTACGAAGTGTTGAAGAGTTAGTTGAAATTGATGAAGATGAAAGATTGGTTTTAAAGCCTAGAGGAGCAGAAGAATTACTACGTGAAACATATAAATATGTATCTGAAGGTAAACAAAATGCTATTAAAAAGGCCCAAATTGTAATTTTAAAAGATCGGCTTGAAGCAATGGCAAAAGAAGCTAATGATGCCACAAATAAATATGCATTTCTAGCGGCAGGAATTGGAGCGACACCATTACCTTTTGCAGATTCAATAGCTCTGGCCGCATTACAGACAAAATTGATTATTGATATTAACACAATTTATCGTGTAAATTCAGGAACTCATACTTTTACAGATATTGCGGCAGCTTTAATATCAATTACAGGTGTAGCACAAGTTGGGAAATTAGCTGCTAATTTGCTGAAAATAGTTCCTGGTATTGGATGGGCGGCAAATGGAACAGTTGCGGCAAGTATTACGAAAGGAATTGGACTTGGATATTCTGAATATTTAAAAAATAATGTTAATACAGAAACTGGTGAAATTAATCTTGATCTGGACGATTTAAAACAGAATTTTTTCAAATATTTTAATCAATTTAAAAATGAAGTTGTGAATAATTATGAAAATTATAAAAATAAATTCGGAAAATAAACGAGGTGAAAAATAAAAATGGAGCGAATATTTATTTCATTTTGTCGTGGAAATGATAAAAATATTGTAGAAAAAATTATAAAGAATGTAACAAAATCAGACTTTGTCCATTGTGAATTAATCGTCGGGAACACTGTTTATGATTATTCTGAAACTTTAAACAAAAGTGGTAAAATGAAATGGTATTTGCCTGACCGTCTGGAAACAAGAACTTATTCAGAAAATCGAGCAGAAATTTTTGAAATAAAATTTCCAAGTGGAGAATTTTACAAAATTCAAAATTACATAGAAAATTACTTTGAAAACAATAATTACGATAAAGATATGAAAGTTTTTACAATAGGCGGATTAGGATTTGGAAATGAGAAATATGTAAAAGGGAGCTTTAATAAAAGTACAACAATTTGCTCCCATTTTTGCTTTGAAATATTAAAATACATTATAAAAAATTATTATAAAGATAATCAAATTTTAAATAAAAAGATAGATAAAATTCAAAAAAAATATGATGAACAAAGAGAGTATGTTACGCCGGGGTGGCTGTTTGAATATGGGAAAGAGATTTGGGAATTATAGTCATTAATCCTAATGTTTATATATTCTCTGTCTTGAAATAATTAAGTTATACTTTATGCCTTTTCTTCCATTTGTGCTTCTTAAATGATTTTTTAGTAGTTATTAAGAAGATGGAGAATTTAGAAAAAAGGATATAGTTTATGTATTCGGGAAAATTGCATAAGGTGAAGTTTGAATACACGGGGCTGAAAGAAGTGTTTCTGGATAGATTGCCAACTGCGAAAATAAAGAAAGAAGAAAATTTGGAAAATAATGTGAAAAAATATACGATTTCGGCTGAAATTTATTGAGAAGAAGGAATTAAAATGTGGCTTAGAAGTCAAGGAAAAAAAATAAAAATATTGGAGGATTAGAGACAGTATAATTGATCAGAATCAGTTAATATTGATAAAAAGCAACTGAGAAATAATTATAAAAGAATGGGAAATCATATGAAAAATTACTCTTAAAAAGGGAAGGATTTGTGAATAAAATTGAGATTGAGGAGATGTTTAGGGATAGAAAGAAAAAGGATTTGAAGAGGATGAATAGAAAAATATAAATTTTTTGAATAGGAAAGAAAAGGAGATGGAAAAATGGTTAGTAAAACAATAATTTTTAATTACCGCTACGGAATAGACATATATTTTGCTACAGAGGTTATGCGAAAAGCACGAGAATTTGAAAGTAAAATTGAAATTGAGTATGATGGAAAAAAAATAAAAAACAAATCGCCATTGATGTTAAGCGGTTTTGGAATTAAAATGGGTTCAGAAATTACTATTTATGCAGATGGATCTGACGAGGAAGAAGCATTGGAAACAGTATCAAATCTTTTGGGTGTTGAAGAAGAAGTCTACAAGCAGGAAATTATAAATAGGAAAAACTGGGAGAAAAACTGGAAAAGAATAGAACAGGAAGAAATGGAAAAGGATAGAAACAAAAGTCCAGAGGAAATAGAGAGGGAATTAAAAGAAATTGTTGAAGAAGCCGCATCTAACAAAGATAATCTTACAATTGGAAAAAGAATAATGTGTAGCCGTAGAAATACTCAACCAGGTATTGGGATAAATATTGGAGGATATATTATTCATCCATTTGATTTGATGGCAGGACCTGACTTTGATATTAAAACTTCAATTGAAAGAATTTGGGATGTTATGGTTTATCGAATTGACAAGAAATTTAGAATTAATAATTCGATGTGGACAATAGTTCCTGCTATAAAAAAGAGAATTAAAGATATTATAGAAGAAGATGTGAAAAAAAATAATTTGGAAGAAAAATTAGCAGAATCAATGATTCCTTATGTGTATTTTAATGTTCCAGGTTCAATAATGTCTCAAGTAACAAGAAAACTTGGAAATGCATATATAGTTTCATTAAAGAATACACTTAAATATGAGGATTCAGGGAAAATAATTGTGCCTACATATAAAGAGTTTTTGACGGAATTTGATAAAAATTTTGAGATGCCGAGGATAGAGTGGTGGTGGTAAAAATTGGATTTTAAATAAAAAACATAAATAACTGTGAATTTGAATTTTTGTTGAAACAAGTTAATAAAAAACTTGAAAAATATTTGAAATTAAGATATAATTGTAAACGTATTAAAAATATTTAAAATGATTAAATCATTTGAAAAGAAAATGTACCATATAAAGGGAATGAATATGTAAATTAAAAAAATATTTTCTGAATAAAAAATTCAATTCTATTAAATGTGAAGGAGAAATATGGAAAATTCGTATGTATTTAATACAGGAAAAGATTTTTTTCCAGATAAGCAAGAAAATGTAATGGATAGTATTTTTAAACAATACGAAAGAGTTATTGTTGAAAGTTTAATAACTTCATTTGGATTAGATTTTTTAATAAATGATCGTTATGGTGGTGATGTTGATACTGTTTTAAATGTTCGTAAAATTGGAAAAGACGAGCAAATGATGTATAAAAATAGTAAAAACGAAGAAATATATAACAATCAAAGTAATTATGATTCACATAAGTATCATAATCATGAAAATTATAAAAATAAAAACAAAGAAATTAAGAAATTGAAGGAACAAGGATTACTATATGACTCATATACAGGAAAAAATATCGGATATAATGGAAAAAGTGATTTAGATCATATTATTTCGGCGAAAGAGATTCATCAAGATCGTGGACGTGTTTTATCGGGACTTAAAGGAACAGATCTTGCAAATTCAGATGAAAATTTAAATGCTACTAATCCTAGAACTAACCGTACCAAAAAAGCGCATTCAATGGATAAGTTTTTAGAAAAATATGGTAATGAATATACTGATTCTCAAAAAGAAAATATGAAAAATATAGATAAAAATAGTCGAAAAATTTACGATGATAAAATAAAAAGAGAATATTACACAAGTAGCAGTTTTTCAAAAGATTTAACTTCAGCAGCGGCAACTGTGGGTGTTCAAATGGGATTTAGACAGGCTTTAGGCTTTGTATTTGCAGAAATATGGTTTTCAGTTAAAGAAGAATTTAAAAATTTTGATAATCATTTTGATTTAAAGGAAGTTTTAGATAAGATTGGAAATTCTATAAAGCGTGCATTTGAAAATGCTAAAACAAAATATAAAGAAATTTTTTCTAAATTTTTGGAAGGTAGCATTGCTGGAGCAATTTCAAGTATTACTACTACATTATGTAATATATTTTTTACTACAGCCAAAAATATAGTTAAAATTATTAGACAAACTTGGGTATCTGTTGTGCAGGCAGCAAAAATACTGTTTATTAATCCTGATAATTTGCCTTTTGGAGAAAGAATGAGGGCAGTTGTAAAAATTCTTTCAATAGGTGCAAGTGTTGTTGTTGGTGTATTAGTAAATGAAGCAGTTGCTAAAATTCCGATTGGATTAATACCAGTTGCAGGCGATATTATTCAAACATTTTGTGGTACACTTGTTACAGGTATTATGAGTTGTACTCTTTTATATTTTCTTGATAGAAATGAGAAAATTAATAAAATATTTAATTTTTTAAATAAACTTCCAACTTTTGAAAATAATGTCAATTATTTTTATCAGCAAGCAGAATATTTTGAAGCATATGCTGCAGAACTTATGAATATTGGTATAGAAGAATTTAAAAGAGAAGTTAAAAAATATGATGAATTTGCAGTAAAAATAGAAAATGTACAAAATGATCCGGCCAGATTAAATAATTTATTAAAAAACATGCTTGATACCATGGGAGTAAAACTTTCTTGGAATGGAGATTTCGATACTTTTATGCAAGATAAAAATTCTAGACTGGTGTTTAGATAATGTTTGAATGTGATGTTTGTGGACATTGTTGCAGAAATCTGGACAAATCTCCAATTTATTTAGAATTAGATAGAGGAGATGGAACTTGTAAATATTTAGTAGGAAATTTATGTAGTATTTATAAAAATCGTCCATTAATATGTAGAGTTGATGAAAGTTATGAAGTTTTTTTTAAAGACACTATAAGTATCAAAGAATATTATAGACTTAATTGTGAAGCATGTATTAGATTAAAGGAACAGGCAGAAAAAAATAAAAAAACAAAATAGGAGGAGATTACTATGCCATTACCAATTATTATAGGAGTAGCTGCAGCATTAGCTGGAGCAGCAGGTGTAGGAGCAGGAGTTCATGGAGCTGTTAAAATGAAAGAAGCAAACGATACTATGGATTTAGCTAATAAAAGACATAAAAGAAATATGGAAAAATTAGAAGGAAAAAATAAATTTGCACTTGAACAAATGGATAAATTAGGTAGGTAAAAAAGAGTTAGAAATTATAAAATCTTTTGATGAATTTAGTAATGTTTTTGAGAAGATACAAAATAAACCAGAATTTGCTTCTTATAACAAAGAAGGAGTTAGTATTCCAAAATATAACCCTCAAGAATTAAAACAAGCCTCAATAGGAGCAGGAATACTACTTGGTGGACTTGGTGGCGCAGCGTTAGGAACAGCGGGAGGATTTGCAGCTGCAGGAGCAACGACTGCTGCAGTTATGGCGTTAGGAACAGCTTCAACAGGAACTGCAATTGCTACTTTAAGTGGAGCAGCAGCAACTAATGCAACTTTGGCGGCATTAGGAGGAGGTGCACTTGCTGCAGGTGGAGGTGGTATGGCATTAGGAGCTGCTATTTTAGGTGGAGCCACTTTAGGAGTTGGATTATTAGTTGGTGGGGTTATTTTTTCTATTACGGGAAATAGTCTTTCAGAAAAAGCAGATGAAGCATGGGCTAAGATGAGAGAAGCAGAAAAAGAAATTGAAAAAATAAGCCTTTATTTAGATGATTTAAGTAATACTGCAGATAAATTTTATAATGCTCTCTATAAAATAGAGACAGTCTACAAGTATCATTTAAACTATTTAAAACATATAGTATATGATTTAAAGAAGACAAATTGGATTGATTTTACAATAGAAGAAAAAATTTGGACTGAAAATATAGTTTTACTTGTAAGTATTTTATATAATATGGTAAAAACTAAATTAGTCTTAAAGAGCAATAATGAAAAAGAATTAAATAAAATTAACAAAGAAGAAACTGAGAGATTAATTTCTGATTCAAATAGAGCTCTTATTGAAAAAGGACTAATGTAAAATTATCAAAATTAACGAAAGGTAAACTAAAATGAAAAAAAATTGTATGTTAGGAATTTTTTTTATTTACATTGCTATCTTGTAGCGAATCTGGCTCAATTTATAGTCCAGGATGGGATAATCCTGTTATACAATCTTTAGGAGTAGTATTTATTATATTAGTAATTATTAGTTTGTATTTTATATCTGAATATAAAACATGCCAAGTGGGTTGTTTTATAGTTGTTATAATACTAATTATTGGGGGCATAAAAAATTGTTTCTATACTAAAAATAATAATGAAACTTTTAATCCTAATGTAACCAACAATACTCAAAATAATTACAATAATTCTTTAGATTTAGATGATTTACATAAATTAATAAATGAAGTAAACAGCGGAGATGATTCTTCATTATCAAATTACACAAAAGCAGATTTAAGAATACTTAGAAATATGGTTTTTGCAGAAAAAGGATTTAGGATTCAAAAAGCTGGGTTAAAGGAATATTTTGAGCAAAAATCTTGGTACAACCCATATATAGATAATCAGAATGATATTTCATTAAATATAAAAGAAAAAAGATTTTTGAAAGCAGTTCAAAAATATGAAGAAAATTAAAGAAAGTTTATAAAGGAATCATAATATGAAAAAGTTTTCAATTTTTTTAATTAAGATATACCAAAAAATCTCACGAAAATACTTGCCTAAGATGTGTGTATTTACACCAACTTGTTCAGAATACACTAGACAAGCAATAGAAAAGTATGGATTTTTTAAGGGTAGTTTTCTCGGATTTAAGAGAATATTACGATGTCATCCATTTAGTAAGGGTGGAAATGATCCATTAAAATAAAATTTATTAATAATTGTATAGGTATTTTAAAATTCTAAGATACCTTTTTTATTTATGAATTTTAATATTAAATAATTAGGTAAAATAATCAAAATTCAAATATTTTCTTAAAAATAATAGACAAATAGCCTTTTAATCTGCTAAAATATACCTATAAACAAAAAGTTAATTTCAAAATTAAATATTTTCAATAGAAGGGAGAATTGCAATAATTTGTATTTGCAAGAGTGGGATTTTGGTATGGAAGATAAAATGAATATGAAAGTTATTGGAATTGGCGGGATGGGGATAAATTTTGTTAATTTTATGATAACTTCAAAAGTAAAAAATGTAGAGTATATAACAATTGACACAGATAGTGAAAATTCTAATGCAAGTCGGGCTCAAAAGAAGATATTCTTAGATACTGGAGTCCCCAAATGTCAAAGGGAATTGGCTGAGAGAGTAGCATTTCAATGTGAAAGACAGTTTTATGATTTGTTAAAGGGAACAGATATTCTATTTTTAATTTCTGGAATTGGTGGAGCTGCAGGAAGTGGAATAACGCCAGTTATTCTTGAAATCGCAAAAAAGTTAAGAATTTTTACAATAAGTATTATTGCACGTCCATTTTATTTGGAAGGATTTGAAACTTTGAAAATTGCAAATATTGGAATAAAAAAAATTGAAAAGAATACAAATAGCCTTATAATAATTCCAAACGAAAAATTATATAATCATATAGACAGGAAAGAACCACTTGAAGTAGCTTATGCTAAAGTTAACGAGATTATAAAGGAAGGTATTGAAAGTATTGTAAATATTCTTACGGAAGTTGGGTTTATGAATATTGATTTTCTGGATGTGAAGTCAGTACTGAATAATTCCAAAGATACAATTATTCGTGTAGGGAAAGGTAAGGGAGATAGGGCGGTAGATAATATAATTGAACAGTTAATGAAAAATAATTTGTTTGAAGGAAAGCTAGAAAATGCTAAAAAGGTTTTAATAAGTTTTACTGCTGGACACAGTGTTTCATTATCAGATATAGGAATAATAACAGAAAAAATTTCAAATATTGTAAAAGATAAAAATGTCAATCTAGTGTGGGGTGTCATATTTAATCAAACTTATGATGAAACAGGAGAAATAAAGACAGTTGTAATTTCAAGTGTTTAGATAGATTGACAAAAATAATTATAAAAAATCCCTTTATTTAGTACAAAATAAGGGATTCTTTTTATTTTATCTGCAGTTATTTTTTCTATTCTTTTCTCAATTATTAAACACTTGATGCAGCAGCTCCTAGAAGAGCCATTATAATAAATATTGCATAAAAAATAGCAGTTAGAGCTATACTAACAATAATAAAAATTATATAAAGTTTGAAGCCTTTTACTTGTTCACTAAAATACAATTTTAATTTATTTTCATCTTTTGTATAAATAGCTTCTTCTAAAAAAGTTGCAGCCTTAAAGAATTTTATTGATATTATAATAGTGAAAATTCCAATGAGAAAAACAATTAATTGAAAGACACCTGAAATTATTCCTAAAACTGAAAAAATTTTCATAGCAGTTGAAATGAATTTCATATTCTTTACTGTAGTTCCATCCAATGTTAAATTAATCGAACCATTAAATGCATTAGTTGGATTAAAACTATTAAAATTATTGAAATCACTGTTATCTGGATTACTTAAATTACTATTGTCAAAGTTAGCATTATTAGTATTAAAATTTTCATTAACTGATGAAGATGTGTAATTTTCTTTAAAAAAATTGTCTGTAATTTTATTTATTTCTTCTGATGTATTTTCTTGTTCAGCTACTGTAATTTCATTCTTCTCATTTTTATCATTCTCAAATTCAAAATCCATAAAAATAAAAACCTCCATTTATTTTTTAATGTATTATAACATAAATTACTAAGTTTTCAAAATGTAAAATTAACAAGAAGTTTTATTTGAATACCTGTAATATTAACATATGTTGAGAAAATAATAATATTTACATTTTGTAAAAAATTATGTTATAATAGTATGTATACTATTTTTTTATCAAAAATAATGACATTAAACAACTTAAATAATAGAAGGAGATGAATATTATGAATTTTATTTATATTTCACCACAATTTCCGAAAACTAATACTGAATTTTGTAACAGATTGAAACAAAATGGGATTACTGTGTTAGGAATTGCGGACGTGGAATATGATATGTTAGATCAAAGATTAAAGGAGAGTTTGACTGAATATTACAAAGTTTCCAGTCTTGAAAATTATGATGAAGTTTTGAAAGCAGTCGCTTTTTTTACTCACAAATATGGGAAAATAGACTGGCTTGAATCAAATAATGAATATTGGCTTGTACAGGATGCTAAACTTCGTTCAGACTTTAATATTACAACAGGAATAAAAGCTGATAAAGTTGCAAACATTAAAGAAAAATCAAAAATGAAAAAAGCATATAAGAAAGCTGACGTACCGTTTTGTGACTATTCGTTGGTTACAACGCTTGCAAAAGCTAAAAAATTTATTGAAAAAGTTGGGTATCCAGTTATTACTAAGCCTGATAATGGTGTAGGTGCGAGCGATACGCAAAGAATTAAAGATGAAAATGAGTTAAAGGAATTTTTTGAAAATCGTAATAAAGATATAAAATATATTATGGAAGAATACGTTGAAGGTGAACTTGTATCTTATGATGCAATCATTGATTCAAAAGGTGAACCTATTTTTGAAACTGGAATAGTTGAGCCTGCAATTATGGATGTTGTAAACAAAGGACTAGATGTATTTTATTATGTAGAAAAAGAAATGCCCGAACAATTACTGGAAGCTGGAAGACGAGCAGTTAAAGGCTTTGGAATAAAAAGCAGATTTATACATCTAGAATTTTTTAAACTTCAAAATAATAAAAAAGGACTTGGAAAAAAAGGAGATTACATTGGACTCGAGGCAAATATGCGTCCTGCAGGCGGATATACACCTGATATGTATAATTATGCCAATAATACTGATGTTTATCAAATTTGGGCTGACATGATTGCTTTTGACAAAATCGAAAAAGCTGAATTAAATGAGAATATAGAAAAAAATTACTGTGTTTATGCCAGCCGTCGTGATAACAAAAATTATGTACATTCACATGATGAAATTAAGCAAAAATATGGAAATGCAATTGTAATGGATGAAAGAATGCCGGATATTTTTTCAGAAGCTATGGGGAATTATATGTATACAGCGAAATTTGCCACAAAAGAAGAAATGGATGAATTTATAAACTTTGTACATGAGAAAACTGAAGAATAAAAATAATAAAATCAAGGAGAAAGAATGCAAGTAGAATACAGAAAAGAATATAGCCATAATCTGGGAAGAGAGATGGAATTCATAAGGTACGGACATTCAGGAAAGCCTGTTTTAGTTTTTCCTTCACAAGATGGAACTTGTAACCAGTATGAAGAATTTGGAATGGTAAATGTGCTGTCAGATTATATTGAACAGGGGAGACTGCAATTGTTCTGTGTTGGAAGTGTTGATACTGAGAGCTGGTCGGATGTTTATGGAAATCCAAGACATAGAATAGAAATGCAGGAAAAGTATTTTAATTATATTACAAATGAATTTGTACCGAGAATACAGGATATTTCCTGGAGAAGTGACATTATTGTTACAGGGTGTAGCATGGGAGGAGCTCATGCGGGAATCGCATTTTTTAGAAGGCCCGACTTATTTGACACATTGATTTCCTTAAGTGGAATGTTTGATGCAGCAATGTTTTTTGGAGATTACAAAGATGATCTTGTTTATAACAATTCTGTTGTTGACTTTTTAAGAAATATGCCATGGGATCATCCTTATCTTGATATTTACAGACAGAAAAATATCATAGTGTGCATTGGACAAGGAGCTTGGGAAGGAGAACTTCTTCCGAGTAACAGAGAACTTGCAGACATCCTTTATAAAAAAGAGGTTCCAGCATGGAATGATTTCTGGGGTTACGATGTAGCTCATGATTGGGATTGGTGGAGAATACAGATAAGATATTTTATGGAACATTTAGATATTTAATTTATTTAATTATACTAACAAATAAAAAGCACTGAAATTTATTAATGAGGATAAGTATTTATTTCTTCAATAAGTTTCGTGCTTTTAAATTTTTATAATAAAGTTTATAATAAAGAGAGGTGTTTATTTATATGTTAAAAAAACTATTTTCCCATCTTGGAGAGTATAAAAAAAGTGCGTTAATTTCACCAATATTTATTGGAATAGAAGTTGTTTTTGAGATGCTTATTCCAACACTTATGGCTGTAATTATTGACAGCGGACTGAATGGAAATGATGGTAAGGGAGATATGAAGTTTATTGTTATAATGGGACTTGCAACATTTGGAGTGGCTATGTTGTCGTTGTTATGTGGAATACAGGCCAGTAAATATGCTTCTTATGCTTCAGCTGGATTTGCTAAAAATCTGAGAAAGGATTTATTTTCTAAGATACAGTCCTTTTCATTCACTAATATTGATAAATTTTCTACAGCTGGACTGATTACAAGATTTACGACAGATGTTAATAACATTCAGAATTCATTTCAAATGTTAATCAGAGGATTTGTAAGGGCTCCGCTTATGATGTGCGTGGCAATATTTATGTCTTTTATGATAAATCCAAAATTATCGATGATATTTATTGTTGCAGTTTTGTTTTTAGGAAGTTTTTTAGCCTTTGTTATTTTTAAGGTACATCCAATTTTTACAGCTGCAATCAGAAAATATGATGATATAAATTCTAGCCTTCAGGAAAATATAAACGGTATTCGAGTTGTAAAAGCGTATATCCGTGAGAAATATGAAACTAATAAATTTAAGAAGGCTACTGAAAGTTTGAAAAATATGCTTTTAAAAGGGGAAAAAATTATAATATTTGTGTCTCCTGTAATGCAGATAACGGTATTTGGGTGTATTTTACTGCTTTCATGGTTTGGAGCAAAGATGATTGTTGTAAATGAGCTGACGACTGGGCAGCTTACAAGTCTTTTTGCTTATACAACCAATATTCTTATGAGTCTTCTTATGCTTGCAATGATGCTTGTAAATATTGTGTTTTCAAGAGCATCTGGAGATAGAATTGTGATGGTTCTAGATGAGGAGCCAAGCATTAAAAATCCTGAAAATGGGATAACAGAGGTAAAAGATGGTTCAATCGTGTTTAAAAACGTTAATTTCAGTTACAGCAACAATCCTGATGTTCTGAATTTGACAAAAATAAATCTGGAAATAAAGTCTGGAGAAACTGTTGGAATTATTGGGGAAACTGGAAGTGCAAAATCGGCTCTTGTTCAGTTGATTCCAAGATTGTATGATGCTCTGGATGGGGAACTTCTAGTCGGTGGAGTGAACGTAAAGGATTATGATATAAAGACGCTTAGGGACAATGTAGCGATGGTTCTTCAAAAAAATGTGCTGTTTTCAGGAACTATAAAGGATAATTTACGTTGGGGAAATAAAAATGCAACTGATGAGGAAATGGAACATGCCTGCAAATTGGCACAAGCTGATGAATTTATTCAGAAATTTCCTAAAAAATACGACACTCGTATTGAACGCGGTGGAGCAAATGTGTCTGGAGGGCAAAGACAAAGGCTATGTATTGCCAGAGCCTTGCTAAAATCTCCTAAAATATTAATTTTAGATGATTCTACAAGCGCAGTTGATACAAAAACAGACAAATTAATAAGGGAAGCCTTCAAAAATGAATTGCCACACATTACAAAAATTATTATTGGTCAAAGAGTATCATCAATAAAAGATTCTGATAAAATATTAGTTCTGGAAGATGGAATTATCACAGCGGCAGGGACACACGATGAATTGCTTAAAACAAGCAAGGTATATCGTGAAGTTTATGAATCCCAGACAGAAGGGAGTGATAAGTAATGAGTAAAAATAAAAAAACTGAAAATTCGCAATCACGAAATCAGCTAAAAGGATTAATCCGGTTATTAGGATACATGTTTAAGCATTATAAAATACAGACGCTATTTGTTATTGTATTTATTTGTTTGAGCTCATTTGGAATGGTTATTGGGACAATGTATTCAAAACAATTGATTGATGGAATCATTATTCCTAACATTGGTAAAAATAATCCTAATTTTATTAATGAGCTTGTGAGCCTAATTTTAAAAATGGCAGTCGTATATGGTGGAGCTGTTATTTGTACGTATATTTATGAGATATTTATGATTTACGTTGCACAGGGGACATTGAAAAGATTAAGGGATGACGTGTTTATACACATGGAATCACTTCCTATAAAGTATTTTGATACAAATGCACACGGAGATATAATGAGCGTCTATTCAAGTGATATTGACGCTTTAAGAAATATGCTGGTAGAAAGCTTGTCACAGGTAATATCTTCGATTATTACAATTATAAGTGTTCTTATTTCAATGTTCATCTTAAATATCCCGCTAACAATTTTTGTAGTAATAATGATTATAATTATGATTATCACAACAAAGACTATTTCTTCCAAAAGCTCAAAGAACTATACTGCACAGCAAAAAAATATTGGTATTGTAAATGGATATGTGGAAGAAATGATAGAAGGACTGAAAGTTGTAAAAGTATTTTCGTATGAGAAAAAGGCTGATGAACGTTTTAATAAGCTAAATACGGCATTATTTAACAGGGCGAACAATGCGATGAAATTTGCAAACATTCTAGGCCCTGCTGTTGGAAATCTTGGAAATATAAACTTCGTGCTTACAGCAGTTCTTGGTTCAATAATCGTGTTTAATAATATTGCAGGCTTTACAATCGGAGGGCTTGTATCATTTTTGCAGTTTATAAAAGTAATAAACCAGCCTGTTTCACAAATTGCACAGCAATTAACATCAGTAATATTGGCATCGGCTGGAGCTCAAAGGGTATTTAACCTGCTAGATCAGACACCTGAACAAGATAACGGCTATGTAACTCTTGTAAACGCAAATATTGATGAAAATGGAAACATTACAGAAACTGAAAAGCACACAGGTGCATGGGCTTGGAAATATCCGCATTCTGACGGAATGATTTCTTATGAAAGACTAATGGGAGATGTTGTTTTTGAAGATGTAACATTTGGATATAATGATGAAAAGACAATACTTCACAATATCAATCTTTATGCAAAGCCGGGAGAAAAAATTGCCTTCGTTGGTGCAACAGGAGCTGGAAAAACTACAATTACAAACTTAATTAACAGATTTTACGATATTAACTCTGGAAAAATCCGATATGATGGAATTAACATTGAAAAAATAAAAAAACAGGATTTAAGAGAATCGCTTGGAATTGTATTACAGGACACACACTTATTTTCTGGAACAGTTACCGACAACATCAGATATGGAAAACTTGATGCAACAGATGAAGAAGTGTATGCAGCCGCAAAACTTGCCAATGCCGATCATTTTATAAAACACTTGCCACAAGGCTATAACACTTATTTAAGCGGTGACGGTTCGAGCCTTTCACAAGGACAGCGGCAATTATTGTCAATAGCAAGAGCTGCAATCGCCGATCCGCCAGTTTTAATTCTGGATGAAGCAACTTCAAGCATTGATACAAGAACGGAAAAAATCGTGCAGGAAGGAATGGATAAGTTGATGGTGGGAAGAACAGTATTTGTAATCGCCCACAGGCTTTCAACTATCAAAAATTCCGATGTGATAATGGTACTTGATCAAGGGAAAATTATTGAACGTGGAAATCACGATGAACTGATTGCACAAAAAGGAACTTATTATCAGCTTTATACAGGCGGATTTGAAAATCAGTAAATTAAATGATTTAATTTTAATTGTGTTAATAAAGCAATATTTATGAAACTAAAGTATTTATTAAAATACTTAAAATAAAAGAGTGGTATTATCCACTCTTTTTAATCAACAAAAAACAATTTTAATAATGTCCTCTACAGGAAATTATCCATAAAACCCCATTTTCATCAATGGCATAGATAAGCCTGTTAGTTTCGTCAATTCTTCGGCTAAATTTTTATCTTGAGATTGCCAATTTTTATCTTGAGATTGCCAATTTTTATCTTGAGATTGCCAATATAAATAATCTGCCCAACCATCATCGATCCATAATTTATTCATCATCGACCTCGATTAAATCATGAACTTGCCCTTTTCCACTTTTCATCTGAGAATGCCATCTATCCTTTTTTGTAAGATAATTTATGTTTATTTAAAAATTTTCTTTAAAGGTTTCAAACATTTTCTGAATTTCATTATCATTATAAATATCTTCATAAGCATTAACAATAATTTCAAGTTCTTTAAAAAAAATTTCTTTAGAAATTATCTCAACATTCATTTCATCCCTATTATCTCTATATCGTTCAAAATTTAATTCCTTACCTTTTAAACTTTTATTTTCAATATCAAAATTTTTTTCTTTGTATAAAAAGCCAACATTTCCAAAACTTTCATATTCTAAATCTTTTGAATAATATTCTATTTTAATATCATTTTCTATTTCTATTCTATATATTTCAGAATATTTTTCTTTTTCTTCAATTTGAAAATAATCAACTCCATTTATTCTAAAAACTCTCTTTTTATTAAGCATAAATTCTTTTAATCTATCTTTTCCAAGAAGACAAGAAAAAAATTTCTTTTTTATATTAATATCCCAATAATTTATATATTTTGTATAATAATTAATAAACTCCAAATTATATTTATTTGCTTTCTCGTTATATTTTAACAAGAAATTTCTTAATTTATCTCTTTTAAATAAATTCTCTAAATCAACATTTATTCTAAAATTTTTAAATTTTTCCATATATTCTATATAATTATGCAATTCTTGTTCAACAAAACTTATTAAGTTAGCATAATCAACGATATTTTCAAAATAGTAAATTAAAAAATAAGAAAAAAGTTCTTCATAACCATAATAAACTCTAATTTCACTATCAGAATTACACTCAGAAATATATAATGCTGTTTCATCGGTTTCATTCCAGCCATTATTAATATACATACCCTGATCTTCAACTATTGTAGTTTTTGTTGAATTATCTTCGTATATATTTGAAACTACATATGGAAAATTTCCTATTTCATTTACTAAATTATTAAAAAAATCATATTTACTCATCCCTAACTCTTCATAAAAATTATCTTTTATTTTTTTGATTCTCATTTTCATCTTTTCCCCTTTTTTAAATATTTCAATAGTTTTTATATAATTTATTATAATATTTTTTAAATAAAACATCAATAAAAAATAAAAACAAAAAATTGACAATTATGGTAAAATGTACTAAAATATTGTTGTAAAATATTTAAAAGAGCTTTTAAAGTTGAGGACTGGAGTGATTTTACAACTATCGTGAAAGAATAATTATTTTATAGTGGTTGTTTCAGAAATGGAACAGCCTTTATTTTAAGAAAGGATACTTTTAAAATCGAAAATTTATGAAGAATACAATTATAACATTAATAAAAATTTCTATCATCATATTTATTTTTTTATTTTGCTTTGTACAATATTTCATAATAAAAGAATATATAAATGATAGAAAATCCGTAAATGAAAATAAAAAAGTAGATTATGTAATAATACTGGGAGCAAGAGTAAAAGGAGAAAAGCCGACTAAATCACTTATGGAAAGGATAAAAGCTGCAACGGAGTATTTAAAGAAAAATCCAGAAGTCAAGGTTATTGCAACTGGTGGACAAGGGAAAAATGAAAATGTGGCAGAAGGATTGGCGATAAAAAGGGAACTTTTGAAAAATGGAATTAGTGAGGATAGAATCGTTTTGGAAGATAAATCTAAGAATACTGTTGAGAATTTTAGATTTAGTCTTGAGAAGATAAAAAATATTGAAAATAGTAAAAATATTTTAAATAATAATAAAAAAAATCAAAAAATAAAAGTATTGATTGTAACGAATGATTATCATGTTTTCCGTTCTAAAAATATTGCTAGAAAAGTTGGGTTTGACAACGAAAATTATGAAATTTACGGACTTCCAGCAAAAACACCGCTTATTTCCATACCAAAATCATATTTTAGAGAATTTTTGTCAAATGTAAATTATTTTATTTTTCAATCTGAAAATCAGTTAAAAGTTAAATAAATTTATAATTTAAGTGATAAAAGTATAATTTTTATTTTTAATTTTAAAATGATTTTCAGAGAAATTGGAATATAATATAAAAAATAGCTGAATTTTGATAAAATATTTTTCACAAAGACTATGAAAAAATGTAAAATTATTATATAATATACATATTGCTGAGTAACTAGGTTCGGATAGAATAGTTACTCATTTTAAAAATATAACAAAAAAGATAATAGACGAGTAAACGGAGGAAACAATATAAATGTTGGATCAAAAAAATAAAAGAAATTTTTCGATAATAGCACATATTGATCATGGAAAATCCACTATTGCGGACAGGCTTTTGGAGCAGACAGGAACTGTAACACAAAGGGAAATGGTAGATCAGCTGTTGGATAGCATGGATTTAGAAAGAGAAAAAGGGATAACGATTAAGGCACAGGCGGTTACGTTAAAATATAAGGCTCGAAATGGGGAAACTTATGAGTTGAATTTAATTGATACTCCAGGACACGTTGACTTTATTTACGAAGTGTCAAGATCGCTTGCAGCTTGTGACGGGGCCTTGCTTGTAGTTGATGCTGCACAGGGAATTGAGGCACAGACGTTGGCAAACGTGTATTTGGCTTTGGAAAATGATTTGGAAATATTGCCTGTAATAAATAAAATTGACTTACCATCTGCGGATCCTGACAAGGTTAAGTTGGAAATAGAAGAAGTTATTGGACTTCCAGCAGATGACGCTGTTCTTGTTTCTGGAAAAACTGGATTCGGAATAGAGGACTTATTGGAGGCAATTATCGAACATATTCCAGCACCTAAAGGAGAAATTGACAGTCCTTTGAAGGCGTTAATTTTTGACTCACATTATGATGATTTTAGAGGAGTTATAACGTACATTAGAATAATTGAAGGGAAAATTGCAAAAGGAGACAGAATTAAGATTATGTCTACCGAAAAGGAATTTGACGTACTGGAAGTTGGGATTTTCTCACCTAAAATGAAGGAAGTTGATGAATTGACAGTTGGCTCAGTCGGATATATTATTACTGGAATTAAGTCAATCAAGGATACACAAGTTGGGGATACAGTTACGCATGTGAAAAATCCAACAAGTATGGCACTTGAAGGATACCGTCCTGCACTAAGTATGGTTTTTGCGGGAATTTATCCAGTTTCAACAGATGATTATGAAGATTTGAGGGAAGCATTGGAAAAATTGCAGTTAAATGATGCTTCGTTATCTTATGCCCCAGAGACTTCACTTGCGTTGGGATTTGGATTCAGATGTGGATTTTTAGGGCTTTTGCACATGGAAATAGTTGTAGAAAGATTGCGTCGTGAATTTAACATTGATTTGATTTCAACAGCACCATCTGTTAAATATCATGTAACGCCTGAACAAGGAGAAATGGTAGTAATTGACAATCCAGCAGAATTTCCAGAAGGGAAAAAGTATATTGAGGAACCTTATGTAAAGGGTACAATCATTGTTCCAAAGGATTATGTAGGAAACGTAATGGAGCTTTGTCAGGAAAAAAGAGGCAACTTCCTTAATATGAATTACCTTGATGAAACTCGTACAATGATAAGTTACGATTTGCCACTTGCAGAAATAGTAATTGATTTTTACGATAAATTAAAATCACGTACAAAAGGTTACGCTTCGTTTGAATATGAGATGATTGGATACAAGGAATCGGATTTGGTAAAAGTTGATATTTTGGTAAGTGGAAATCCAGTAGATGCATTTTCATTCATTGCCCATAAAGATAATGCCTATTACAGAGGGCGTGCAATCGTTGAAAAATTAAAAGATGTAATTCCAAGACAGCAGTTTGAAATACCATTGCAGGCTGCATTAGGTACAAAAATAATTGCAAGGGAAACAATTAAGGCACTTAGAAAGAACGTACTTGCAAAATGTTATGGTGGAGATATTACACGTAAGAAAAAATTATTAGAAAAACAAAAAGAAGGTAAAAAACGTATGAAGGCAATCGGAAATGTAGAAATACCGCAAGAGGCGTTTTTATCAGTATTAAAATTAAATGATTAATTTTTTATATCTTGTGTAAAAATATAAGGAAAAGAGAAAAAAGTGAACAAAGAAAAAAAAATAAATAAGAATATAATATTTTTTGATGTGGAAACAAATGGATTTCAGGGAAGTTCAGTTTTGTCAATGTCTGCAATAAAAGTGAA
The DNA here is from genome assembly GCF_000023905.1 of Leptotrichia buccalis C-1013-b. Lineage (NCBI taxonomy): Bacteria > Fusobacteriati > Fusobacteriota > Fusobacteriia > Fusobacteriales > Leptotrichiaceae > Leptotrichia > Leptotrichia buccalis. Next base: position 1,293,897 of record NC_013192.1, read on the forward strand.
TTATAATTCTGAAAATACTGGAGAAGAAAAAAATAAATGGAAAAAAGTGTCTGAATTTAACAGGTTTTATTTCAGAAATGAAGGCGAAGAGTTAAATGAAGGGGCAGTCAGTGTAAACGGCTTGACAGATGATGTAATTTTAAGCGAAAGGAAGAGCATTATTCAAAATACAGGAATCGAATATCCTTTGACTTTTAAGGAAGATATGGATAATTTCTTTTTGTTTTGTCAGGATACAAGCCATTTTGTCGCCCATAACATAAAATTTGACAGAAGTTTCGTAGATTTTCCTTTGCAAAATCAATTTGACACAATGCTAACAAATATAGACATCGTCAAAGTAAACGGTTCTTCGTACGGAAATTACAAATGGCCAAAACTTATGGAATGTGCCAATTATTATAATATCCCATTTGAAGAAAGCCAGCTGCACGGCAGTTATTACGATGTTCTTATAATGTTTAGAATTTTCTTCAAGATGATGAAGCATAAGACCGGAAATAAGCGAATTTTAGAATTTTTAGAAAAAGAATAATTTTTGAAAAAATATTTATGTAAAGTCAAAAAATATAATTAAAGTAAAATAAATGGAGTGAAAATGAGTATTTTAGTCAAAAAATCTGAGCCAAATAATTTAATAAATACAGAAGAAAAAAATAATAATTTTTTAGAAATAACTGAATACAAGGAAAATTTGGAATTTGAAATTTTGGAAACTTTTTCAGAAAAAATTTCTGGTTTTATTGGAAAAAATGATTATCAAAAAGTTATTGAATTTACTGAAAAACAGTTGTATTTATTAAATCAGGTATTTACAGATAAATCAGAAAAAATAAAAATTCAAAATACTGATTTTCACTTTGAGTTACCGCTAAAACGAAAAAATAGCGATATAATTGGAAACATAAATGAATTAATTATAAACGAAAAAGTAAAGTTTCGTAATTTTTTTATTTATTTAAAACAGGAATTATTAAACTGTAAAAAATTCTATTTTATAGTAAGTTTTATAAAATACTCAGGTATACAGCTTTTAATAAGTACTTTAGATGAACTTGAAAAACAAGGCATTCAAGGGGAAATTATAACATCTGTTTATCTAAATATTACTGACTCAAAGGCGTTAAGAAAACTTTTGTCGTATGAAAATATAAAAGTAAAGATTTACAATAATTCAAGCGAGAGTTTTCACACAAAAGCATATTTGTTTGAAAAGGAAAAATATCATAGTGTCATAATCGGCTCGTCTAATATTAGCCAAAGTGCTTTATATTCAGCAGAAGAATGGAATGTGAAACTGACAGATAGCAGTTTTTTTAATATTTATGAAAAATCATTAAATCAATTTGAGAAATTGTGGCACAGCAATGAAGCGATAGAATTGACAGAAGATTTTATTGATGAATATGAAAAATATAAAAAATCTATAAACACACAAAATACATTTGATTATAGAAAAACAAAAATAAAACAAAAAGATGAGTTTATTCCAAACAGCATGCAAAAAAGAGTTTTGGAAAAGTTGAAGGAAACAAGAGAAAATGGAAATAAAAAGGGCCTTGTAATCTCTGCAACTGGTACGGGAAAAACTTACCTTGCTGCAATGGATATAAAACAGTTTTTTGAAATTAATTCTAACAATAAAAATAAATTATTTGAAATAAATGAAAAAAAGTCCAAAATTTCAAATATAAAATTTTTATTTATCGCTCATCGTGAAGAGTTGCTGGAAAATGCAATGAATGTCTTTTCGAGAATTCTTAAAATTGATAAAAATAAATTTGGAAGAATTTACGGTGGCTTAAAAGAAATTAATAAAAGCATGATTTTTGCTTCTATTCAATCATTAAGAAATTGTTACAATGAATTTAAACATAATTTCTTTGATTATATCATAGTTGACGAATTTCATCATTCAATGTCAGACAGTTATTTAAAGACGCTATCATATTTTCAGAGTAAATTTTTGCTAGGTTTGACAGCAACTCCGAAACGTATGGATGGCAAAGATATTCTGTCACTTTGTGACTATAATGTTGTTGATGAAATTGGAATAAAAGAGGCTTTGGAAGAGGACTTGATTGTGCCTTTTCATTATTTTGGAGTAAATGATTATACGATTAATTATGATAATATTCCTTATAAAAACGGGAAATACAATGAAAAAATATTATTGGAAAATTTATTGTTGAACACACGTACGGATTATATTGTCGAAAAAATCAATAGATTTGGTTTTGATGGCAATGAATTAAGTGCTGTCGCATTTTGCCAAAATATAGAGCATGCTTCTTTCATGAAAGAAGAATTTACAAAAAAAGGTTATAAATCCGCTGTAATCACAGCAAATATAAGCTCAAATGATAGAGCAGAAATTTTAGACAAATTTAAAAATAAAAAAATTGAAATTTTATGTGTAGTAGATATTTTAAACGAAGGAATTGACATTCCAACAATTAATTTACTGCTATTTTTACGTCCTACAATGTCCTCAACGATTTTTATACAGCAAATTGGAAGAGGATTAAGAAAGGCTGAAAATAAAGATTTTGTTACAATTATTGATTTTATTGGAAATCATAAGAAAGATTATTTGCTAATAAATTATTTTTCAAACGAAGTTGACAACAAGGATACTTTATTTACTAAAAAAGAAAAAATAATAAACGAAATAAAAAATCAATTTTCAAATATTCCAAAATCATGCTATGTAGAACTAGATAGAGTTTGTCAAAATCGTATTATTGAAAAAATCGAAAAAATCAACTTCAGTTCTAAAAATATTTTAAAAGACTTGTATTTAGATTATAAAGAAGAAATTGGCAAATCTGAAAATGAAATTTTAAAAGTAAGTGATTTTGATACAAATATCGAATTATTTCAAGAATTATCCTTAAAATTAGGCTCATTTTATAATGCACAATTACAATTTGAAAATCCTGAAATTCTAAAAATGAATAAAATATCTTTAAATTCAAAAGAAATTGAATTTCTGGCATATTTAGAAAAAAAATTGACGCTTGTAGAGCCATTTACGTATTTAATTATAAATTATTTGATAAAAAATGATTTTATAACTTCAGAAATTATTATTAATGAATATAAAAATTATTTCAATATCAAAAACGATTTTCAAAAAAAATATGTAATAAGCCGCATATTTAAAGAATTAGTTGAAGATAAAATTTTAGAACAAAACTCCAAAAATAATGATTTATTCAAAATTTCTGAAACTTGCAAAAAAATATTTCAAAATATAAATAAAATTGATAATAACAATGAAATAAACTTAAAACTTATAAATTTAGATAATTCTCAAAATTCAAATTATAATTTCAAGATTCGTCTAAAAGAATTACTATATTTAGGATTGTCAGAATTTAAGAAAAATAATAATTTATCGATATTCAATGAGAATATTCTGATTCCGTATAAAAAATATAAAAGAATAGAACTCCAAATTTTGCTGGATTCCAAAGTACCAAAAGGAAGCTGGAGAGCAGGCTATGCGAATACAGACAAGGATATTTGCCTTTTTGCAACAATTGATAAGACTCATATTTTGCAGGAAAATTTAAAATATGATAATTCTCTTTTTGCAGATGATATAATTCAGTGGATAAGCCAGCCTAAAACTGCTCATACTTCAAGTGTGGGAAAAATGTTTATTAACCATAAGGAATTGGGATATAATGTGCATATTTTTATAAGAAAATTTGCATTTATGGATGGGAATAAAACTAATCCGTTTATTTATTTGGGGAAAGCTGATTATTATAGAAGTTCTGGAGATAAGCCAATGAGAATTTTGTGGAAATTAAAACAGAAAATACCACAGGAACTGATATATGAATTGTATAATTTGGATTAAATGAAGAGATAGAGATATAACGTTATTTTTTTGTTTTGATAATAAGATAATAAGAAAATATAAGAAATGAATTAAATATAAAGTTATAAGAGAAGAAATAAACAGATAAAATATAAGAAGCCTGTGACAGGGAGATGATGTAAAATATCCCAATCCAGCTACATTCTATTTGCCTGATACTTTAGAAGAATTAATTTATACAATTGTTAATAAATTGATTTACAAAAATTTTTTATTTCGTTCCATCCTTAATTTGTCATAAAATCTGTAATACTGATATAATTTTTTTCGTATCATTTCAAACTCAGTTTTATTTAACTCGTTTAAATCTTCAATTTCAAAAAGATATAATTGATTTAAAAGTTCCATACAAAATAATGCTCTATATTTGGCTAAATCTTGGGAATAATTTTCTAAAATTTTTATTACCAGTTCTATAATCCAAATATTTTTACTTTGGTATGAAAATATTTTGCTATTTCCAATAAAATTAATGATTTTGTTTTTAATAATGTTTGTATCTTCTTCTTCGGATTCGTTGTCTATGTTATAAATTATTTGATTTAACGTGCTTTCAAGTTCTATAATTTCTTCTTTTTTATATTCATTTTTATGTTTTAAAATTTCAAAATTTATAAATTCTTGTAATTTTTTATTATTTATTTCTTCTAAATATTCATTGGAAAATTTGTATAATTTCTTTTTTAATCTTTGTTCTTCTAAAAGGGCTTTCTCATATAATTCGTCGGAAATATTTTTGATATAGTTAAATTTATCTGCATAAACTTTATCAGGAAAAGTTACTCCAAAATAATAAAAATCACTTAAAATTGCTTCACAGCATATCTTTCTTTTAGCTCTTTTATTTTCATCTGTATATTCATAAATTGTTGAGAGCAAATCTATAAACCAAATATTTTCATAATAATATGTGCCAGTGCAGTCATGTCCTACCAAATCATACTCAAAAGGACCTGGTTTTATGTTTTCATTTAAAATATCTTCTAACTCATTTTTTATTTTCAGAATTTGTTTAAGAGTTTTATGCTTCAAAACTTCATTTTCAACAATTTTTGCTATTTCTTCATCTTCAGGATAAATAAATTTTATTTTTAATTGTTCATCATCAACTAGTTTTTCTATACTTTCTTTTCTTTTAATCTTAAAATATTTAAATATTTTAGGCAATTTCATTGTTGACACCTGCTTTCTTTTTAAATTTAACTTAAATTAAGTATACCATACGAAACAAAAAATTAAAAATGTAATTAATTCAGAAAATTTTATTATTAATTCTTCCTTTAATATGTTTCTAGCCACGTAAATTTAACATTTAAAAGGTTTTTATAAATTGAATAAAAAACACTTTTATTATCCCAAAAATATGGTATAATTATAACAAAATAATTTTAAAACGATTTACATAGTAAGGAGAAATTTAAAAATGCCTGTTTATTATAACGCTGACAAAAAAACGTGGTATGCAATGTTTTATGCTAAAGATTATAAAGGTGTGAATAAAAAATATAAAAAAACTGGATTTAAGAAAAAAAAGGAAGCTCAAGAATATGAATATGAATTTAAGAAAAAAATTTCAAAATCTGTAAACATGTCATTTAATTCGCTTTATGAGCTTTATTTTGAAGACTATAAAAAAAGACATAAACCTACCGCCATTAATACTGTGGAAACTTTTTTCAGGCTGCACATATTACCTTTTTTCGATAATATTGAAATTAGCAAAATCAATTCCTATATGATTCGGGAATGGCAAAATGAAATGCTGGAAAAGAAAAATGAAAATGGGAAATTATTTAGCGAAAATTCAAAAGCTAATATTTATGCAGCTTTAAAAAGTATGTTTAACTGGGCTGCTAAATATCAGGGACTAAATGAGAATCCGTGTAAAAATTTAGGGGCATTTGGAAGCAAAAAAAATCGTTCTGAAATGAAAATCTGGTCAGTAGATGATTTTAATAAATTTATAAATTTACTTGAAATAAAAAATAAAGAAAAAAATGGTAAATATACTGATGCGATTATTATATTTAAAATTTTATTTTGGACTGGATTACGAATTGGAGAAGTCTTGGCACTTACATTTGATGACATTAATTTGAAGGAAAAATTTATAGATGTAAACAAAACGATTTCTCATATAAATAAAAAAGATTATATAACCACTCCAAAAACTTTAGGCTCAGTAAGAAAAGTAATTTTGCCTGAAAATCTTATTTTAGATTTAAAATTATATTTTTCTAAATTTGAAAAACAAAAAATTTCAAAATCAGAAAGAATATTTAATTTAAAAAAATCTCAATTACGTTATATTTTGGAAAAATGCAGTATCCAAGCTGAAGTTGAAAAAATAAGGCTTCATGATTTTAGACATTCACATGCATCGTATTTATTATTTATCCAAGCTGACATCACTGCCATCAGTAAACGTCTTGGACATGACAATTTACAAACTACGATAAATACTTATTCTCATTTGTATAAAGATGCTAATAAACAGCTTATGAAAAAATTAAATACTAATAATTAAAAAAATTTTGTAGTAAAATTAAAAGGATTAACTCCTGTTTTCCTACAGAAATCAATCCTCTGTTATATTGGGGTCAGTAAATAAGAAAGAGCCCCATTTTTTATTTTATTCACATCCAGCATTGCTATGATAAATTTGTAACCCATCCCCCTCATCATTTTCAACTACACAATAATCGCTATTGCCAGGATAATTTTCTCTTATACCTAATGTAGCGTTTTCATTATAAGATCTTAAAATTCTCTCAACTTTAATATTACTGTATTCTACATCATTAATAACACATGTATCATATGTAGTTACAATTGACAAATCTGGATAATCAAAATCTTTTTCCAAAATTTCTCCTCTTCCTTCACAATATCCTTCTCTAATTTCTTCTGCTCCTATTATAAGTGAACAAAATATCATCGCTAATAAAAGTAATATTTTTTTCATTTTAATCCCTCCTTTCTATATAATCTATTATTTTTTATTCCAATACAATTATAACTTATATTTTTGAAAAAAAGAATAGCTATATAAAAAAATTTAGATTTAACTGTTTGCAATACAAAAGATAAAATTAATAGTTGAATTATTAAAATTTAAGTGCTATACTATAAATATAAAGCAAAATTAGTATTTTAAACAGGAAAAATTTTTGAAAAAAATTAATAAAAATAGAACTTTTATAGAACTTTTTAAATTTAAAAAACACATCACAGACCTTATTTTATAATATCTAGTCACAAAAAATTGATTTATGGTTCACATAAATCAAAAAAATATTTATATAATAATAAAAATTAAATAAATAAGATAAAAAATATGTTATTTTTATAAATTCTTGAAATTAAGCTTTTTAAGCAAATAAAAATCATCGACGATAAAAAGTATGGCTAAGTTAATTTTAGGCTCTTATATGCTTTCTATTTCGATGATTTTTTTCTGGATCTTTTTTATTTTTTATATCTGTAGTGTATATTTTTTTCTTTTAAAAAATTTGTGTCTTTTGCCATAAAGGCTGTTAATACGAATCTTAAATTTTTTACATTTTTATGCTGGGAAATTACTACAAAATAATTTAGCTTTCCGATTTTTTTCTGATAAAAATGTTCCTTTCGGGATTTTGACTGCTTTGTTACAAAATCTGGATTTTCCAAAACTTCTTTTATAATTTCCAGTGATATTTCAGGATGCTTTGGAAAAATATGTTTTTCAAACTGGGATTTACTCATTACAACTTTCTGGTGAAGTTTTGCTTTAAACTCATAAACTTCGATTCTTTTGCCTGTTTTTGTATATCTCGTCTTTTCTTTTATAATCATCTATTTCTACCTTTTTTTATAGTTTTTCTTAATATTCGCTCAATTATATCTTTTCTAAAAATAGATATTAAAATGAACCAAATTATAAAATAAATTGCGGCAAAAACTGCTAAATTTATTGCAATATTGAATCTTCCAAGCAAATTTAATTTTACTAATTTTGAAAGATAAAAAGAAATTCCTGAAATAACAAATGTTATTCCCAGTATTACAATGTATTTGAAATTCCGTAATCGTACATATCTTGTTGTTAGTGATATGTATAATATAAGGAAATTTATCATTGCGGAAAAAGAAGTTGCGAATGTTAATCCGACATGACGGTATTGCTTGTACAATAGCCAGTCCAAAAGAATGTTAATTCCGATTGCTGTAAATGATGAAATTACTGGTAAAGTTCTGTCCTTGAATACATAATGGCTTCTTGTAAGAAGATGTATTGTTGAGAAAAATAGCAGTCCGATTGCATAAAATTGTAATGTTTCAGCCGTAAGAATGACACTTTTGTCGGTAAAGTGTCCACGTTTGTAAATTAATGTTACAATTTCCTGTGCATAGCCAAATAAAATTACTGAAGACGGAATTATTAAAAATGCTAACATGTATAGTCCTTGATGAATTACTTTTCTTACAGTTTTCATTCTATTTTTTACTACTGCTTTTGACAATGTTGGAAAAATTACAACTGCCAGTGAAATGGCAAAAACTCCAATTGGCAATAAATATAGTCGGCTAGCATAATTTAAGGCGCTGGCTGTTCCTGCTGGAAGCATTGTCGCAAAACGGTTATCTATAATTTCATTTATTTGATAGCCAAAAATTCCAATTAATGTTGGAATCATTAATTTGAACATTTCTTGTACGTATTCATCTTTTAAATTAAAGTTAAATTTATAAGTTTTCATTATTTGAAAAAATTGTGGAAGCATCATTCCTAATTGAAAAACACCTGACAAAAGATAAGCTATCCCAAGTCCATAAATTCCCATTTTATTTTTCAAAAGCAATGTTCCAATTATAATTGTCAAATTAAATACAATTCCCATTGATGCTGCTATTGCAAATTTTTTATAATTATTTAATAATGATGACACGACTCCAGAAAGTGCAATGAATAAAAAATAAAAAGCAACTATCTTTAAAAGAATATTGGCAGTTTCAAATCTTTCAGGATCTGCAAATCCTGTTGTTACTTTTAAAATTTGTCTTGAAAACAGAATCATAAGAATTGACATTGTTGACGTAAAAGCCACTATTAAATTTAGCACTGAAAATACAAATTCATCTGTCCTTTCTTTTCCAGATTCTTCAATTCCACGATTATAAATCGGGATAAAAACCGTACCGAGTGAACCTTCTCCAAATAACGTTGTAAAAAAATTAGGAATTTTTGTAGCACTGAAATATGCATCTGTCATTCCTGTCGCTCCAAAAACGCTTCCAATAATCATTTCCCTCACAAGTCCTAAAATACGGCTCAACATATTTATTACCATTACTATAAAACTAGATTTAAACATTAATTAATTTCCTTTCTAACTACTTTTTTTAGTTTAGTTTGTTTTATTATTATTAGTGTATTTTTTTATAAAAAAAGTATCATTTTCAACAATTATATCAATTTCTCCGTTTTTAAACATATCGAGAATGCAGAGAAATAATGTTACTATTCTGACTTTTGAAAATTTATTTTTTAACAGGCGATTAAATTCTATTTCATTATTAGCTGTTATAATTTCAGAAATTTCTTTATAAGCATCTTCTGTCGAATAAGTATCTTTTTCTAAATTTAAGAGCATTTGCTCTTCAGGTTTATTTTTTTTATTTGAATTGATTAAATTTTTTAGACTTTTAAATAAATTATCTAGAGTTAAGCTCGAAATATCGTATTCAATTTCATTTTCTATACTTTTTGTTCCTGTTCTTGTATAGGAAATATTGTACGGATTTTCATATTTTGAAAATAATTCAGAAATTTCTTTAAATAACCGATATTCAATTATTTTTTTTTCAAGATTTTCTATTTTTTCAATTTTTTTATCTCTATTTAATACTGAATATGCTTTAATCTCAATTAAATCAGTCGCCATTATCAAAAATTCAACTTTTATTTTTAAATTTAATTCTTTTTGTGAATGAATATAGTTTAAATAATCATCTATTATTTGTGAAATATTTATCGCATTAATATCCATTTTCTTTTTTTCAATTAGATGAATGAGTAAATCTAAAGGCCCTTCAAAATTTTCTGTTTTTATTTTTATTGTGTTCATATTGCGTCTGTTTCCCTTTGATATTTTTTACGCCAATATGAAATTTTTTGTTTCCAGTAATTTACATCATTTCCTATTTGTGTTTTTAATTCTTCGACAGAATTAAATTTTTTTTCGGGACGAATATTTTCCAAAACTTCAATTAAAATAACTTTTCCGTAAATATCTTCATTAAAATTAAAAATGTTTGTCTCAACACTTAACACACCAATATCAACTGTAGGATTTCTACCAATATTCATTACTCCATTATAAACTTTTTCGTCATTTTCGATATAAATCTTTACTCCATAAACTCCAAATTCAGGATAAACTTTACTTTCAAAACGTAAATTTGCTGTAGGAAATCCGATAACTCGTCCTAGCTGTTTTCCATAAATAACTTTTCCCAAAATAATAAGATTATGTCCTAAAAGTTCTTTCACTTTTGTAAAATTTGTATTTTCTATATATTTTCTGATTCTTGTGCTGCTTATAATTTCATTGTTTTCATCCAAAACAGGTTCCTGAATATTTAATTTTATGTTTTTTTCCTTCAAAAGTTTTTCAAGCATAATAACATTTCCAGACTTTTTTTTTCCAAAAGTAAAATTGAAGCCGCAATAAACTTCGCTTGCATTCAAAATATTCACAATAACTTTTTCTACAAATTCTTCAGGCGAGTAATTCCTAACTTTTTCAAACTCTTCCAAATAAAGATAGTCAATTTTATTTTCATTTAATAAATAAGCCTTTTCAGAACAGGTAGTTATTTTATTTTGACGATTTTTAGGATATTCACTAAAAGTATAAACTATCGTTTTCAAATTTTTTTCTTTAGCTTTTTTAACAGCCTTTTCTAAAATAATTTTATGTCCTTTATGAATTCCGTCAAAATTTCCCAAAATTACAATATTTTTCGACCGTCCTATTTCTTCGATATTTTTATCATAATCAGTAAATTTCAAACTCTTATTATATTCAATAATATCCTTTATTTCCGATAAATTTTTTGTAATAAATTTCATTAAATTTCGTTCCTTTTTATCTAATTTATTTACTTTCACTTACACTTACTTTAGATTTTATCATAATTTCAATTTAATGTATAGTAAAATAGTCATAAACTCATACATTAATTTAGAGCCTATGACTATAAAACTATTTTTAATATTTGAAATTTTTATAATTCCTTATTTTCTTTTTTTTCTAACTTTTCTTTATCAAAAGCCTTTGGTTTTGTTTCTTTTTCTTTTATAAGAGCCACTTTTATTTTTTTAGTCCCTTCAAATAGACCGCCTTCTTGGATTACAAATACAGCTGAAGTTATTGTAGCATATACTTTTCCTGTATTCCCTATTTCAACTTTGTCTGCCGCAACTTCTCCTGAAACTTCTCCATCAATAACTACTGTTTCAGCAGTAATATTTCCATTTACTTTCCCTGTTTTTCCAACGTGCACAAGTTTATTCCCATTAATATCTCCATTTAGGACACCTTCCATTTTGAATACAGAATTTGATTCAATAGTTCCTGTTATTGTTGTTTCCATTGAAATTGTACTAATTCCATTTACATTTTCTTCATTATTTACAGAAAATTGTTTGCTTAATTTATCCTCATTTTCTCTTTTTTCTTTATTACTAGAAAATAATGCCATTTGTTTTATTCCTTTCTTAATTAATATAATAAATAATTTATTTTTTTATAATATTATTGTACTACATTTTTCTGATTTTTTCAAATTTTTTATTAAAAAAATCTTATCAAACTTCAAATTTTTTTATTTTTTATTATTCTAATTTAAAAAAATTTTAAGAATATATTTAGAAATATTTTCAATAATGTGTGAAGCATTGATTACATACTGTTTCTTTAATAACTCATCAGCAATTTTACCATGCAAATATGCTCCAATAACAGCTGATTCCAACAAATTATATTTTTGTCCCACAAGCGAACATATAATTCCAGTCAGGCAGTCTCCCATTCCTCCATTTGCCATATGAGAATTTCCTGTACTGTTTACAAAGATTTTTTCGCCATTTGTGATAATTGTATTTTTCCCTTTTAAAAGCAAAGTTATTCCGTATCTTTGAGAAAATTCTTTTGCTATTTCAAATTTATTTTTATTAATTTCTTCTGGAGAAACTCCTGTCAATCTTGAAAATTCTACTAAATGTGGAGTTAAAACACTCCTATTTTTTATTTTATCAAAAAGTTCTCTATTTTCTGATAATAAATTTAACGCATCTGCATCCAGTACAAGTTTTATATTATTTCCTTTATAGTTTTTTTCAAAACTGATTAATTTTTCAAAAATTTTCAATGCCTTATAACTTTTTCCAATTCCAGGCCCAATGGCAATAACATCACTGTTTAAAATTTCATTTTCCAGTTTTTCAAAATTTTCTTCTATATTTTCAAAATTTACAGGAAAGCTCATAGCTTCGGGAACAAATACATTAAGTGAAAAATTATTTTTATCTGTAATTACAGTTGTAAGTCCAGCTCCGCTTCTCACACAAGATTTTGCCACAATATTTCCAGCTCCATAAAATCCACTGCTTCCAGCAAAAATTAATACTTTTCCAAAATCTCCCTTGTGAGAATTATCATTTCTTTCAATATAAAATTTTTTTATCATTTCTGGTGTTAAATAATAGTCATTGACAATATGACTAATTTTATTTTCATTTAATCCAATATTTTCAATAACTACTTTTCCCAAATAATTTTTTATATCTGATTTTAAAAATCCTTTTTTGTATGTAACAAATGAAATTGTAATATCAGCTTTAACTGAAATTCCCATAATTTCTCCAGTATCGCCATTAATTCCAGATGGAATGTCAATGGAATAAGTAATTTTATTTTTATTCAAAAAATTAATTTTTTCAATAATTTCACAATACTCTCCTTTTATTTCAGAATTTAACCCTGTTCCAAAAATACCTTCTATTACAACATCACATTCTAAAAGCAGTTTATCCAATTCCTCTATTTTATAAAATATCTCAATTCCCATATTTTTACAAATTTCATAATTTACAAAGCAGTCATGACTCATATTTTCATTGCTTATACAAAAAATTTTAACATTCTTATTTTTTGAAAATAATTGCCGTGCAATCGCATAGCCATCACCACCGTTATTCCCTTTACCACAAATGATAAGAAAATTATTTTCATTTTCATCAATATGTTTTACAAAAGAAATAGCAGCATTTTCCATAAGTACAATACTTGGAATTTTTAGTTCATTTATCGCAAAACTGTCAATTTTTCTTGTAGTTTCATTTCCACCTAACAACATTTTTATCGCCTCTTTTTTATTTTAATTTTGTAAAAAACGCTGTACAATTCAATCTTTTTCAATCTTTCAATAAAAATTTTTTAAAATCAAATTTCAAAATCTCTAAACTCTCCACCATCCAAAATTTTCACACTCTTAAATCCAGCTTTTCTAGCAATTTCGAGACTTTCTTCAAAATAAAAATCAATATTTTTAGTTTCATGTGCATCAGAAGAAATTGTAATCGGAATATTTTTAGCTAAAATTCTTTCCAGTATTGGAACACTCGGATAAGGAGTTTGTGTCCATCCTCTTGACATTCCACCAGTATTAATTTCAATAATCGCATCAGTTTTTGCTATTTCATCCAGTACATATTCTACTTTCTTTTTGTACCAGTCAGTATTTTCATCAAAATATTTCAAATCTTTGTTAAATTTTCTAACTAAATCCAAATGCCCAATAATATCAGGCTTTTGAGTATGTACCATTTCCACAATATTATCAAAATATGCTTCAATAAATGCCCTTTCGTCTTCATCTGCATAATTTTTTATCCCATATTTCAAAATCTCAGGCGTGTTATCAACACAGTAATACTCGTCTTTTTCCCTATCTTTCACATAATGAACAGATCCAATCCTAAAATCAAGTCCCATTTCCTTATCAGTTTCCCTGTTATATCCAGTATAAAAATCAGCTTCGATTCCAATATAAACCTGCATTTTATTTTTGTATTTTTCTTTTAGTTCTTTTAATTCCTTCAAATATTCCTGTGTACCTTGTTCCGTCATGCACGGTTCTGTATCAAATGCTGTAAAAGAATGCCCCGAAAGTCCGACACTTGTAAATCCTTTCTCTATTGCAGTTAAAATATAATCTTCAGCATTGTTTTTACCGTCGCAGTAAAATGTATGGGCGTGAAGATTTGATGGGAAAATTGTTTTTTTAGTTTTCATTTTTATCAGCTCCTCATATTGTGATATCCTGTATTAAGTGACTTAATTATCACTTAAATAAAGTCCATCTATTAATTCATCAAAACTATACGTAATTGTAATATCTTGAAACTCTGCTCTTGTATGAGTATCAAATACTAAACGAATTTTTTTGTCATATTTTGAAAGTGTTAGCATATTTTCATATCCGTCTATATCATTTAATACAAATTTGAAAGCTGAATGCCACTGATACTGATATTTATCGGAAAAATTTAATTTTTCAATAAAGAAAATATCACATCTCCAATTTTTACAACATGTTCCAAATTTAAAATATAAAATATCATATTCTTCAAAAAGAAAACGATATTTCACTATTTGACATTCTTTAAAAAATTCATCATTAAAAATTAAACTTTTTTCAGTTTTTTTTACACTTTTGTCAAAATCTATGATTTCTTTTAAATGATTTTTATTTTCCATATTAAATATCCTTTTTAAACAAATATTTTTTTACTTTTCTCCACCCATTTTTTCCTGTTTAACTTTATGGTCAATAATATGCCTTTTAGCTAACTCTTCTTTTATATCCTGTATTGTAAGCCCCTGTTCAATCATTAAAACCAAAGTATGATAATATAAATCTGCAATTTCATATCTCAATTCATCATTATCATTATTTTTAGCCCCAATAATAACTTCTGTACATTCCTCGCCAACTTTTTTCAGAATTTTGTCAAGCCCTTTTTCAAAAAGATAACTTGTATATGATTTTTCTTCAGGATTAATCTTTCTATCTTTTATCAAATTATAAAGTTTCTCAGGACTAAAATTACTATAATCCTCTGCTTCAAATAAAGAATTGAAAAAACAGCTTTCAGAGCCAGTATGACAAGCAGGGCCTTCCTTTTTTACTTCCACAAGCAAAGAATCGGAATCACAATCATATTTTACCGAAACAACATTCTGATAATTTCCCGAAGTTTCTCCTTTTAACCATAATTCCTGTCTACTTCTGCTATAAAAACAAGTTTTTTTATCTCTCAAAGTTATTTCTAGACTTTCTTTATTCATATACGCAAGAGTCAGCACTTCTTTTGTATAATAATCTTGTATTATTGCGGGAACAAGCCCTTTTTCGTCAAATTTTATTTGTTCTATATTCATTTTTTACCTCTTTTCTAATTTTTCTCTTAATATGTAAATATACTTTAACAAATCTTCCATTTCAAAAACAGAAACTTCATAAAGCATTTCTAAACTTGTTCCCTAATATTCATGAATAAGTCTGTTTCTCATTCCTTTTATATTTTCCCAATAAGAATAATTTGAAAAAGTCTCTATTAAAATATTTTTATCTAATTTTTGAATCTGTGAAATAGCTTCACCTATTTTTTCTAACTGTCTTTCTATATAACCAATTGTCTTCCTATCATTAATAAACTCTTCAAATGAAATTTCCGAAGTTTCTTCTTGTATTACATCAATACATTCTTCAATATCATAAGTAAATTGTAATATATTTCTTCTTCCTTTTTTACACATAAATTACACTCCGCAAAATTTCTTCCTTTATATCATCTTTGTATTTCTGAACTTTCGGATTTTTAAATTTATATTCAAACATACTTTCATCAACTAAATCTACTTTTTTTTGAAAAATTTCTTCTAGTTTTTTATGTAAACTACAAAAATTCTGATACATCCCTTTCTTAAATTCCATTTTTACAAGAATATCAATATCACTATCATTTGTATTAATATTTTTTGAAAAACTTCCAAAAAGACCTAATTTTAAAATCGAATATTTCTCTTTATTAATCTCTTTTAGTTTTTTTAAAATCTCTTCTTTTCTTATATTCATCTTTTTGTCCTTTCTAAAAATTCAAAATTTAGTTTTATTGTGACATAATTTATGGTATAATATAGGTATAAATAATATGTAAAGGAGTGTATTACTATGAAAATTATTCCTATTCGTGATTTAAAAAATACTGTTGAAATTGAAAAATACTGTTCCGAAGAACAAGGACCTGTATTTATAACTAAAAATGGTTATGGACGCCTAGTTGTAATGGATATTGAATATTATGAACGAACTATGCGTGAAATTGAAGAAGCAAAACTTCTGCTTGATGGAATAAAAGATGTTCAAAATAACAATATTTTAGACGGCAAAAATACTATTAATGAATTAAGAGGTAAATATGGAATCTAAATATTCTTATCAATTTACTAAAAGTGCTAAAAATGATTTAGAACAAATTCTTCATTACATCAAAATAGATTTAGGCAATCCAACAGCTGCATTTTCTTTTATTAATAAATTTCAAGAAGCTATTAGTAATATTCAATTATTTCCAAACAGTTGTCCAAAAGTTATAAATAAATTTTTATCTGAATCTATTATTATTAGAAAAAAATTGATTAGCAACTACGTTTTATATTATTCTGTAAATGATAATTTAAAAAGTATAATTATTTTGCGTATCATTTTTAGCCATAGAGATACTGATAATATTTTAAAAAATGAAAACTAACGAGAGATTTTTTAGTCTCTCTTTTTATTATTTCAACTACAATTATCAAATCCTCATTTCCACTCCATTATCCCTCAAATACCTTTTCAGCTCCATAATTTCCACTTCCTTAAAATGAAAAATCGAAGCTGCTAGTCCTGCATCAATTCCTGGGATTTTAAATAATTCCTTAAAATGTTCCATATTTCCAGCTCCACCTGATGCAATTATCGGAATTGATAATTTTTTAGATAAGATTGACAATAATTCTAAATCAAAGCCAGTTTTAACGCCATCTGTATCAATACTGTTCACAACAACTTCTCCAGCACCATTTTCCTGCCCTTGCACAAACCATTCAATCGCGTCAATTCCAGTATTTTCTCTGCCACCTTTTGCAAAAACTTTAAATTTACCGTCTACTCTTTTTACATCAACGGACAAAACTACACACTGATCTCCATATTTTTTTGCAGCTTCCTCAATTAATTTCGGATTTCTTATTGCACCTGAATTGACACTCACTTTATCTGCCCCCGCTTTTAGCACTCTGTCAAAATCATCTAGTGTATTTATCCCACCGCCAACAGTAAGCGGAATAAATATCTGACTTGCCACTTCCTTTAAAATATCAGTAAAAAGCCCTCTTTCCTCAACAGTTGCTGTAATATCATAAAAAACAAGCTCATCTGCTCCTGACTTATTATAAAATTTTGCCAGCTCTACAGGACTGTCAACTTCTCTTATCCCAGTAAAATTAATACCTTTCACAACTTTTCCATTTCTCACATCCAAACAGGGAACAATTCTCTTTGCAAGCATTTTTATACCTACTTTCTTTTAATATACAATATCTAACATTTGCAATTTCATTTAAACGATTTTTAAAATATTATTTACTAACTTCCAACACTTCTTTCAAATCAAGATTTCCTGAATAGATTGCTTTTCCAACAATCGCTCCATAAACTCCATTTTCATTAAGTTCTTTTATTTCATCTAAAAATGTAATTCCGCCAGAAGCTATAATATCCGATTTTACTATTTTTGATAATTTTTTATAAATTTCAAGATTTGTTCCATTTAGCATTCCATCTTTTGAAATGTCAGTATAAATTATTGTTTTTACATTTATATCCGATAATTTTTTGCAAAATTCAACTGAATTTAATTCAACTGTTTGTGTCCACCCTTTTACAGCAACTTTTTCATCTTTTGCATCTACAGAAACTGCAATTTTATCGCCATATTTTTTTACCATTTCTTTTAAAAATTCTTCATTTTCAACTGCAATCGTTCCCAAAATAACACGGTTTACTCCCAACTCAATATATTTTTTTATTCTTTCTTCGTCACGAATTCCACCGCCAACTTGAACAAAGAAATCACTTTTTTCAACCAGTTCTTTTATAACTTCATAATTTTTTGTATTTCCATCTTTTGCTCCATCCAAATCCACAATATGAAGATTTTTTGAATTATTTTTATTAAAGAAATCCAAAACTTCAACAGGATTTTTAAAAAACACTTCCACTTGATTATAATCTCCCTGTTTCAGTCGCACTGCCTGACCGTTATGTAAGTCTATCGCTGGAAAAATCTCTATCATAATTTAATCTCCTTCAAATATTATATACTTTTTTATTTTATAACTCTATTTTTTTATGTACTCCAAAATTTTTCAAAAAAGTTAGGTCATTACAAAATACAAAGGAAAAATCCACATGTTTGGAATATCTGCTCCAATAACCATACTCGAATTCTAACTTTGATAAAAAATCTCAAAATATTAGGGCGTGTCTGAAAACTCAAAATCAATGATATTTTTAATGATTACTTAAATTTATTTTATTAAAATTATTATGCATCCTATATAAATAAAATTTATGAATGTGCTTGCCAGCTTATCATAGCGTGTCCCTATTCTGCGGAACTGTTTAAACTTATTGAAAAAACATTCCACAAGATGTCTTTCCTTGTAGATATGGTAATCGCATTCCCATTTGTTTACTGCATTTGACTTCGGAGGTATTACACATTCTCCCCCGTGTTTTCTTATGTACTCCCGAACTTCCTTTGTTCCGTATGCCTTGTCTGCCAGTATGTTGCTGTCTTTTATGCTTAGCTGCGACAATATTTTAATTGCTTGCGTACTATCGTGAATCTGTCCTGCACTAAGTTTTATATACAGCGGATTTCCAAGTCCATCAACAACTGCATGGATCTTAGTTGTCCTTCCACCTGAGCTTCTCCTGATGTGCTGATTCACTTCTGAATCTTTTGCCCTTTTTTAGCTCCTGCACTGCTCTGGTGGGCTTTAACTACTGTAGAGTCAATGCTCAAGTTCTCATAGTCGGCATCTTCCCTTAAATGCTCAAATATTTTAAGCAGAGTCCCCTCGTCACGCCATTTGCAGAAACGAGAATAGACCGTCTTCCATGAACCGAAACGTTCAGGAAGGTCTCTCCAAGGTGCACCGCTGCAGGCAATCCATAGCACGGCATTAAACATCAGGCGTAAATCCTTGCCTGGACGTCCTGTTTTAGCTTTGGGAAACATATGCTTTATTTTATTCCATTGTTCATCTGATATTTCATATCTTCTTTGCATGATAGAAGCCTCCTGTGCTTTTCTTTTATTGTATCAGACTGAGAGCAATGTTTCAACTCATTGATTTTGAGTATATTATTTGATAATCATTAAAAATATCATTGATTTTGAGTTTTCAGACACGCCCTAATCAAACATTCTTATTTTATCCAGATTTTTTTGAAATATTTTCTTATTATTATAAAAATCAGTTTTATTCGCCTTTGCCAGCTCCGATTTTATATACCAGTTTTGATACCTGTTGTAGTACAATATTTCTTCACTTGGCTTATTTTTTCCTTCAAAATTTTCATAATAAAAATCAATTGCATCCTGCGTACGATTCTCATTTAAATAAAAACTTATCGCAAACCATCCCATCGTCAATTTGTATGCCCACGCCTGCTCATCAGAAATACGTGATTCTTCCGTTTTTGTTTTATCATCGCACATCTTCATAATAGAATTTAAACTTGCAAGTGCCGCTTTTTCATCGTTTTTCATAACATTCCAGATTGCATCTCTTCCTATCGTATATGTTACAGCAATTCTAGTGATTAGATAATCAGGGTATTCCCTTTTAAGTTTTTCATAATTTTTATCAAACGCTGCTGTATCTCCTTTGTTAGAATAATACATATTTGAAAAAAATAATTTTGACACTTCATAAGGATTGTATTTTTCATACCGTTTCAAATTATTTAATTTTTCAGCCTCACTTTTTCCAAGTGCATTATAAATATTTATCAAATTTTCTGATAATACAAAATTCTTCTCATTCTTTTTCAGCAATTCTTCAATTTTTAATGCCAATTTTTTTACTTTTTCCCTATCAGGTTCACTTACTACATTAGGTATTTCTTTATCCAGTTCTATTGTTTTTACTATTATTTCCTGAGAAACTCCTAATTTTGACAAATCCTGCCTTATCATTTCGCTTCGACTTTTAGCATTCATATTAACTGCTGCAAAAATACTCATCAATAATATTATCTTCTTCATAAATACCTCTTTCTCAATTAAAAAATAAATTATCAAAACCAACCTAAAAATGAATAAATTAAGTAAAATAATTACAATTTTACTTTTATTTTACTAATTCACCCCAGTTTTTCAATAGCTTTAATCCAGTATCTCCACTTTTTTCAGGATGAAACTGCATTCCATAGACATTTTCATTTTTTACAATTCCAGGTATTTTTGTTCCGTACTCTGAATATGTAACAATGTTTTTCATATCAGTTTTTGCAAAATATGAATGAACATAATAAACATATTCATTATTATCTACATCTTTTAAAATTTTATCATCCTTAAATCTCTCATTTATAATTAAACTATTCCATCCCATATGAGGTATTTTCAAATCAAAGTTTTCAGGAATATATTTTTTTATCTCCTCAACAGTTCCATTTATAAGCCCAAGTCCTTCATATTCACCATATTCATAACTTTTCTCAAAAAGCATCTGCATACCAAGACAAATTCCCAAAAAAGGCTTCCCTTTTTTCGCTTCACTTATCAAAGTCTCTTTTAGCCCATATTTTTCCAAATTCCCAATAGCATCTCTAAAAGCCCCGACTCCTGGCAATATTATCCCCTTAGCATTTTTTATCTCTTCAATATCATTAGTCAGTTTCGTATTCAGTCCGACATAGTTTAAAGAAGAAAGTAAGGAAAAAAGATTTCCTACTCCATAATCAATCACTGCTATCATAAGTAAAAAAATCCTTTCTATTTTATTGTTTGTTCATTTGTTATTTTTAATAATTTATTTAAATACATTATACAATGTTATTTGAGAAAAAACAATAAATTTTCATCTTATGAACATATTGCAATTTATGAAACAAAAAAAATGCCTTATTATAGACATTTTAATTTTAAAATATTAGTTTCCGTCTCCCCTCGGAGTATATAAACCTACCTGCAATTAACCCCTTATTTTATGCTATGTTATTTGACTATTTGCGTAAGACTTGCTTAAATTTTCAGTTTTCTTTTCCAAAAAGGTAAAAAATATGTTCTAAGTCCTATTTTACAGTATCGTGGCAATTTTATATGTTTATATGAAATAATAATCTTCTCTCCTTCTTCTTTTATTCTTTCTACCCCTGATGCTATATTATCAGCTTCATAAACAATATATACTAAAGAATTATCATCTAATTTATTTAATTTATTATTTTCTTCCATTTCTTCATTATAATGATACTTTATCATATCATAAATTTCTTTATATTTTTCTACATCTAGCAATTCTTATTTTTCCAATATCATACAGCAAAGCTCCTATTTGAAGATTAATTAATTTCTCATCCATACTTTATTTTCTCCAACTTTCAAATTTATTTTTTTATTTATATCTATAAAATACATTCTTTTTTCTGCTTCATAAAATCAATTATTTTTCACCATTTTTCACTCCACTTTAACTTTTTTCCCATAAAATGCCATTCCCATATACACAATTTCTTTTACTCCTCTTTCTTTTAAAAGCACAGGATATTTCTTAATTTCAATTTGATTCAATGCTTCTTTTGATCTCTCTTCAAGTTCTTCTTCTGTTTTAGCCAGTTTAAACTCAAAAATATATCCTAAATTTCTTTTATTTATCGGCTCCAAAGCCAAATCGTTTCTTCCATACCCTGTTTCATTATTTGATAAAACTGTATATTCGCTGTCAAGATACAACATCATTCCTAAAATTAACGTATGATATGGTTTTTCTGTTTTAGAAGTATCATAATAGCTCATTGACACTAAAAATATTTCATTCAAAATTTCTTCAAATTTTTCAATTTCAAAATTTTTAAATGCTCTTATCATTTCTTTAAATCTGCTTGAACCTCCCAAATTATGGACAAACATATCTTTAAAAAACGTTTTTACTTCATAATTTGGCAATTTTAGGGCATATTCATTCATAGCCACTTTTTCCTCAACTGTCAAATATCCTCCAAACAAAAGTAATTGCCATACTTCTTGCGGATCTTTCAACTTATCCATATTTGAGGAAGCTATAACAGTCTGTTCTGTCGTTCCGTTATTAAATAAATCTTTCAGCTCGTTAAACAGCTCTTTGTCTGAATTTTCTATTGCAGAATGTATAAGACTGTTATCCGACGTGTTTATCCAATATACATTAATCTCTTTTCGCTTCAAATAATTAAGAATGTTCCACGGATTGTATACTTGAACATTACCAAATTTATAGTCGTTATACTATTTTCTAACTTCTTCAATATTTTGACTTAATTCATAATATTCCAACGCCCTGTTTCACTTCATTATCCACTAATCCAAAATAGTCAGAAAAATCACTGTCTAAAACAGTGTAAACAGATAAATTATTAAGTCCAGAAAAAATCCCTTCTTTTACTACTCTAAGTATTCCAGTTACAACAGCGAACTGCAAATATTCATTATCCTTTAACGCATTTGAGTAAAAACTTTTAAAAAATCTTCATGCCTTTTCATAATATCCCTCATTCCACGCACTTGTCATGGGAGTATCGTATTCATTTATTAGAATAATTACTTTTTTATCATACAAATCTGAAACAAGATTTTTAATATTTGAAAAGCTATCTTCCCAACTTTCTGCTTCAGCATTTTTCATACTTATAAAAATCACTGGATTTTGTCCCTGATGTTCTATATACTCACTTTTAGAAATACACAGGTTCTCAAATAACTTTTTATTTTCTTCAGCATTTTCCAAATCAAAAAAGTATTTCAGCATTGACAAATTTAGGGTTTTTCCAAATCTTCTGGGCCTTGTAAATAATTTAAATTCTGATAAATCCTCTATTATTTCTTCTATAAATTTCATTTTGTCAATATAATAAGCATTTCATGTTATTATTTCCTTAAAATCGGATTTTCCTATTGCTAGTCCTTTTTTCTTTTTTTTCATATTTTTTTCTTTCATAATTAATCCCTTTCTTTCCTTTTTTATTAATTGAACCATATCAAAAAATTAAACTGTTGCAATTCAGAAAATTATTATAAAATATATTATTTTTCATTTTTATTCTTCTTGAAAAAGTCAAAGAATGTCTTTTTGTGTTCTAATTCTTTTGGAACAGGCACTCCTATCCAATCGTGAAATTCTTTTATCTTTATTTCAATAATATCGGAAGAATTATTATCATTTTTACACTTCTGCGACAATGCATTCAAATATTTTATTGAAGGAAGAACTTTTGTGCCGTATCTATTGCTTTGAGCATCTTCACTATCCAGACTTTTCAATTTAAACAAATAAACAGATTTGTCTTCTTTTGGCTTAAAATCCCTGTAATTATATTCATACAGTTTTCTCCATAAAGATTGATTATTTTCTACAGTATCATCGTATCTCGTTTCAGGAAACCAAGCGGGAACTTCCATTTGAGCAATTTCAAAATATTCTTTAAAAATCTCACGGCTCCAGTAAAGAAAATCTATTAATCCTGTCGAAGAATGAAGCGAATAATTTTTCCAGTTCAAGTTATCATCTGTCAATTTTTCTGCAAATCTAATTACAAAATCTTGAAAAAGAGTATCATTAACCATTTCAAGCACTTCTGTATATGCTTTTACAGATTTTTTCTTGAGTTCTGTGTCAAAAACTTTGTCATTTTTTACATAATAGGATCTTCTTTGCGAACGTTGAGGCAACGAATATTCCAACGCATTTGTAGTTCCAATAAAGCATGGGGTAAAATCATAATTGGAAGTAGAAAGATTAGAAACATTGACAATCAGATTGTTTCCTCTGTCCTTATTTGAAAAAAATTCCTCGTCTATTTCATCAATTAAAATTGGAGCGACATTATTTTCACTCATCCATAATTGAATTTGAGTTATTGTATCAGCTTTTTTCGTTCTTCCTGTTGGAATAATGTTGTTATATAAAATAGGTTTTGATTTGGAAAGCCCCAGCATTTTTTGTAATATTTGCAGTAAATTACTTTTACCTGAACCCGCTGTCCCTCCTATAAAAAGAAACTGAGGAACATCCAATTTTTCAGAATCAGATTCAAGCTTAAATCTTATATCCTGAATAAAAGGCGAAGTAAAGGCATACAAAATAATCTCAAGTATTCTTGAGCCGTAATTATCATTGTAATCAATAACATATTTTTTGTAATTATCAATTAATTTTATAATGCTTTCAACAGAGTTTTTTATTTCTTCCTTCCCAGCCTTCTGTCCAAAAGGTTTAGTGCCGCCATTTTCTTCAATATATAAGCCCGAACGGCCAAAACCACGATCCGTGTCTTTTGAAAACAGCAGTTCTCTTTCTGGAGTTGCTTGATTTAATCTCGCAGCAATTTTGACTTCCAATTTAGGCTTTATCTTTTTGGCAAATGTTTCAGGAGTTACAATCAAACTTTCCTTCTTTTTAGCTTGTTTTGAAATAGTATTGACTGACAATTCGTAAGCAAATTTTTCAATTTCCACAGCTTCCTTTTGCTCATTTTCAATTATTCTATGTTTTTCATCAATTGTCTTTATCTCTTCAATTATAGGCAACGCAACCTCATCTTCTTGCTTGACGATAACTTCATTCAAATTTTTAATGACATCTTTTGAAATATCTATTTGTAATTTCGCACTTTCGTCATTGGTAAATTTTACAGAAAACATTTCTTCTTGATTTTTATCAATATTTTCATTCATAATTTTAATCTTACTTTCTGCTTTTTTCTTTATTGCAGAAGTAATAAAATCTGTACAAGTCAAACTTATTTCGTCAAAATATTTTTCAAATTGATAGAATAACTGTGAATTGTCAAAAATTATAATATTTTCAAACTGATTTCTTTTATTTGAAAAAGCCTGAAAAGATAAATTGGCTGACCCCAAAATCAGCCTTGTTTCAGAATCATTTCTCAAAAGATAAAATTTACTATGAATTGTTGAATTTATCGGCACTCGTAATTTCCATTTCTCTTTAACAAAATTTTCCTGATTTTCCCTCGAAAGATTCTCAAAAAACTTAATCTGCTCCTTTTTTATAATCCGTTTCTGACTTTCAATCAGATTTCGCGTTTCATTTTTTAAAGCCATTATCCCTCTTGCCTGAACATCAGTATCCTGTATCCCAATAATCAAGTCAACACTTCTAAATGGAGTTAAATATTTATTTAAAAAACTTTCCTCAGCAGAAAATGTAACTGCCTTTATCTCATAAAACCTATTGCTGTCAAAAATTTCTTCAATCGTCAAATTTACTCTTTCATGATTTAAAATAGTAAACAATGTATTTTTTTCTTTACTATTTTCATTAATATTTGTCGTTTCTTTTTCTTCCATATTTATAGTTTCTCCCTTTTGATTTAACCATTTTCCATTTTCAATAAGAATTTCGATTGTTTCTTGTATAAATTAAAAACTTCTTTCCTATTAAACCAAAACCCCTTTAGTCGAAGGAATCTCATCCTTATACTTTTCATCAATACTTACAGCCTCTGCCAAAGCTCTAGCAACTCCTTTAAAAATCGACTCAATTATATGATGCGAATTTGTCCCAGCCATATTCTTTATATGCAATGTCGCATTCAAATGCCGTGTAAAGCCAATGAAAAACTCTTCCACCAATTCTGTGTCAAAAGTCCCAACTTTTTCAGTCGGAATATTCACATCAAAATTCAAAAAATATCTCCCGCTTAAATCAACAGCAACTAACGTCAGAGCCTCATCCATCGGCAAAAGAAAGTTCCCATACCTTCTCACACCCTTCAAGTCCTCTAACGCCTCATAAAAACATTTTCCCAATGCAATTCCAATATCCTCCGTACTATGGTGATCATCCACCTGCGTATCCCCATCACAATAAACCTTCAAATCAAATCTCCCATGCTTCGCAAACAAGTCAAGCATATGGTCCAAAAATCCAACCCCTGTATTATTTTCATATTTCCCAGTTCCATCAATATTTAATTCAACTTTTATTTTTGTTTCAAATGTATTTCTTTCAATTTTAGATTTTCTCATAACTTCATCCTTTCGTATACCTTTAATTATAAATAGTATAATCTATTTTTTTCTCTTTTTCAAGATTGACTAAAAAACAAGAAATTTGTTTTGAAATATTAAAAATCGTGTTATAATTTAGTAGATAATTTAATTTATTAAAAATATAGGAGGTGAAAATATGCTTACTTCTGATGAGAGAGCTGAAAATTTTATAAAAAGATTTGGTTTTGACTTTGATAAAATTGATAAAAATCAAATAATTTCTTTAATAAATGAAGAATTTGAAAGAGCAGTTGAAGAGAGAAAAAGATGTTTTTATGATAGTTCTGAATGTCTACGTGTATTGTGCGGATATTTGTTTTGTTTAGGCAATATTTCTGATGTTCCGCTATTAGAAAAAGTAAAATATAAAATTGATATGGATATGGGAGTTGCAATTGACGGCATATGGATTATTAGTTTAGAAAACAACGGTATAGAGATGAAAGAATACGATATTCCATCAAAAAAAGAAATTATAGAAGGTTTTGTAGATTATTACGAAAGTTGGCTCTAATCTAATCAGTATTCTGACAAGGGGAATTACCCCCTTGCTTCATAATATTTGTTTTATATATTTTTTAATATTTCAAAAACTTCTTTATAATCGCTGACCAAGTGCACTTTGATGTCTTCTAATATTTTCTTATCAATTCTTAATAGCTGTGCTTCATTTTCCTTAGGAATTATAAAGTTTCTTATTCCTGCTTTGTAGCCACCTTCAATTTTTGAAGTAACTCCGCCTATTGCTAAAATTTCACCACTAAGAGTAATTTCACCTGTAAAACCTGTATCTTGCCTAATTTCCAATTTTGTCAATGCAGAAAGAATCGCTGTTGTTATAGCTATTCCAGCAGAAGGCCCATCTTTTGGAATACTGTTGTCATCAAAATGAATATGAATGTCTTGATTATAATAAAAATCTTTATTTTTTATGCCAAAAGTATCACAATTTGCTCTAATGTATGTTATTGCAACTTCTATGCCCTCTTTTATTACAGAAGATAAATTTCCAGTAACTTTTTTCTCGCCTTTTCCTTCTATTACAACAGCTTCGATTGGAAGTATACGACCACCAAGAGAATTTACTCCCAATCCCATAACTTTTCCAATTCGGCTTTTATTTCTATCAGGAATCATAATGTTATTAGTTGGTATTTTATTTGCTGTTATATATTCTTCAATATTTTCAAGGGTAATCTTTTTAAATTTCTTTTTTTCTAATTTATTTTTTATTATTTTCCCATAAATTTTTTTTAAAATTAATTTTAGTTTTCTAACCCCGTCTTCTAATGTGTAATTTTCAATAATATATTTTAACACATCTTCGGTCAAATTAAAATTTTTAGCACCAACTTGTAAATTTAATTCAGGAATTATATAATTTTGAGCTATAATTATTTTTTCTTCAACACTATAGCTGTCAAGGGTAATAACTTCCATTCTACTAAGCAGGGGTTTAGAAATTTTTTCTAAATAATTTGCTGTAGCGATGAACATTATATTTGATAAATCATATTCTATTTCCAAATATTCATCTCTAAATCTTTTATTATCATCAGGATCTAATATTTCCAATAAAATTCCTTGAATATCTCCATTTGTTTTATTTTCTGAAACTTTGTCAATTTCGTCTAACAAAATTACAGGATTATCGCATCTTAATTTTGCTAAAGCCTTTATAATTCTTCCTGGCATAGCAGAAGTATAAGATTTTGAGAGTCCATTCAATTCAAATCCTGAATTAATTCCACTTATTGAAATTTTTTCAAATTTTCTTCCCAATGCTTCTGCAATTGATAAAACAAGAGAGGTTTTACCAATACCAGCACCGCCTGTCAGACACAGAATAGTAGGATTTTTTTTACCTTTGCTATATTTTTTTATATGCTCTAATAATACTAGATTTTCTATAATTGTTTCTTTTACTCTGTCCATTCCATAATGATTTTTATTTAAAAGCTCTCTCAATTTAGTAATATTTAATTTTGCTTCTTCTGTATTTTTTCCCCATTGCAATTCGTCCAAAATTAATCTTAGATATTTTTCACATTTCACTTTTCGCGAGGGATCTAAATTTTTCTCTTCTAATTCATTGATATACTGTTCTACATTTAATTTTGCCTCAAGACTAATATTCAAATTTTTTAACTGTTCTCTTTTTTTCTCAATTTCTTTTTTTATATCCGACATCATCCTTAACACCTTTCATACGATTAGAATAGCAAAACTTCTATCAAAATAAAAAACAAAATTTAATCTTTATTCTAAATTCTAAATTATTTCTTCCAATTTCTCAATAAAAATCCCCATTTCCTCATCCGTACCAATCGTAATCCTCAAATAATTATCAATTCTATCTTTTGCAAAATATCTTACTAAAACTCCATTTTCTTTTAGCTGTTTATACAAATCGCCTGCGAAAACTTTGTTGTGAGAAATAAAAATAAAATTAGCACTTGAATTTAATACATTAAATCTTAATTTTTTCAATTTTTCAACCGTTTTTTCTCTAGTCTGAATAATTTTAGCATTAGTTTTTTCAAAATACTCATCATCCTTAAACGACTCGATTCCAGCTTCAATTGAAATTCTGTCGATTGTGTATGAGTTAAATGAAAATTTCAGTCTATTCAGCCCTTCAATTATATTTTCAGAGCCAAGTGCATATCCAAGCCGTATTCCCGCCATAAAACGTGACTTGGAAAATGTCTGAACTACAAGAACATTATCGTATTTATTTATTAATTTTACAGCACTTTCTGCTCCAAAGTCAACATACGCCTCGTCAATAATAACTAGCTGGTTTGGATTGTTTTTTACTATTTCTTCAATTTCATCCAATTTTAAAGCAATCGAAGTTGGTGCATTCGGATTTGCGATAATTATATGCCCATCCAAGCCAAAATATTTTTGAATTTCAATTTCAAAACTATCATTTAAAGGAATTTTGACTTCCTTTACATTAAATAAATCGGCATAAACTGGATAAAAACTGTATGTAATATCTGGATAATAAACTTTATCTCCCGCATTAAAAAATGTCATAAAAATAAATGCCAGAACTTCATCCGATCCATTTCCAATAAACACTTGTTTATGTGTAACTTTATCGTTTATTTTATTAGAAAAATATTCAGCAATAACTTTTCCAAGCTCCATTACATCAGGATCTGGATACAATTTCAAATCTTCCAAATTCATAGATTTTATTTTTTCTATAACTTTTGATGATGGCGGATAAGGATTTTCATTTGTATTAAGTTTAATATATTTTTTGTCTTTCGGCTGTTCTCCCGGCGTATAAGGCTCTATTTCTTTTATTTTATCATTCCAAAATTTACTCATTTTATAATTTCCTCCTTAAGCACAATTTTTACTTGAATTCTGACAAATCATATAATTTATCCTTTGTTTCCCATTTTCCATTTACTTTTCTAAACTCAAGCACATTACTTTCTTCAGTAGTTTCACTTATTTGTTTTCTAAGCTCTTCACCTAAATACTTTAAGATTTTTTCTCTTTTTTGATTATTTAGATCGCTAATGTGTTCCAAATTATTTATTTCTTCATCTGTCACTCCTGCTTTTTTTGCTGCTTTTTCCACATCTTCATCGCCGCCAGAAAGATTATTAAAATCAGGTAATATTTCAATTATTTCCACTTTAGCAATATTTTTACCTGTAAAAGAAATAGATTTTGGAACATATTTACTTTTAGATAAGCCAGTTATCATTTCATTTGCCATAACTTCAGACATTTTATCAAAAAATTCTATATCTTTAATATAGTAATTATTGTTATTATGATATCGATTTTTCATATTTCTTAAAAACATAATTCTTGATTTTTCCAACATAATTTTTTTATCACGAGTTTCATAATCATTAATCATCTTATTAACAGTATTTTCAATTTCTTTACTATCCCTATCAACTTCACTTTGTGAAATTTTAACACCACTTTTCACAAAAACTTCATAATTCTGTTGTGCCATTCCCAATGTTCCCAAAATGAACAATCCTAGTAGTATTTTTTTCATTAATTCCTCCAATTACTCTGTTGTTAATTTTTTGTTCTAATTATTTCTATTTTGTAAAAAATCTAAAATATTTAGATGATTTATTCCATCTTCGCTCAGATTTATTTCATCCATCGAAATTATAAACTTCTGAAAATTATCCTTAACTTTTTTTAATGGTGTTATCTCTTTCTTGAATGTATTTTCATCAAGTATCGTTGCTGACACTTGATAGTATTCTCTTCCATTATTTCGTTCTGCTATAAAATCTATTTCCAGATCTCCAATTTTACCTATATGCACAGTATATCCACGCCTAATTAATTCCAAATAAACTATATTTTCCAAAATATGCCCAATATCGCTATGCTTTTTATTTATAAGCAATTTTCTTAGTCCTATGTCAACTATATAATATTTCTCCAGCGACTTTAAATGTTGTTTTCCTTTTATATCATAACGTCCAGCTTTGTACAATATAAACGACGATTTCAAGGCTTCTATATAATTTTCAACGGTAGAAGATGTCGTTTTTCTGCCATAGGAAACAAGTGTATCTGCTATTTTTTTAGGCGAAACAATATTTCCAATGTTTTCAAATAGAAATTTTACTACAGATTCAAGCAAAGTACTATCCTGTACTTTATTTCTTGCAACTATATCTTTTAGCAAAACTGTGTTGTATATTCCCATTAAATAGTCTTTTCTTATATCATCATCATTTATTTGTGTCGCATAAGGAAATCCGCCATTTTCAAAATATTTATTCCAAGCCTGTCTCACATCCTGTATTTCATCCAATTTAAGATATTCAGAAAAAGATAAGGGCAATATGGATATTTCGATATATCTGCCTGAAAGCAGTGTTGCCAATTCGCCAGATAACATCATCGCATTGGAGCCTGTTATATAAATATCTGTGTTATCCTTTATAAACAGAGAATCCACTGCCCTTTGAAAATTCTCAACTTCCTGAATTTCATCAATAAATATATAATTTTTTTTATTAGGCACAAGCCTTTCTTCTATATATTGATACAATGCTCTATAATTTTTTAAATCTTCAAACTTCAAATCCTCAAAGTTTATAGAAATTATTTGTTCTTCCAAAACATCCGATTCCATTAAAAAATTTCTAAATTGAGATAGCAATGTAGATTTTCCGCACCGCCTAACGCCTGTAATAACCTTTATTATCTGCATATCTTTCACTTTTTTCAATTTTTCCAAGTATTCAGTTCTTTTAACCATAAAATCACCTCATACAAAGTATATCAAAAAAAAGAAAAATAATCAATTTTTTTATTCTCAAATCAAAAAACTTTCTAATTTCACAAACTTTTTCTTTTCTAAAATAAAAACTTTCAAAAATTAAATACTTTTTATTTTAAAAACGAAAAATCTTAGTATTATAGAAAAAGCCTGAAAACTCAAACTTTATAATTTTCAAACTTTTCAAAAAATTATTAAAAATTAGTTTTCAGACAAATTATATTTTTTTATTTCTCAAATCTTTTAGAAACCGAACGAGCATGAGCCGTAAGCCCTTCATTTTCAGCAAATTTAATTACTTTATCCTTAACTTCTTCAAGTCCTTGTTTTGAATAGTAAATAAACGAAGATTTTTTAACGAAATCGTCTACTGAGAGCGGAGAAGAGAATTTGGCAGTACCGCTTGTCGGCAATGTGTGATTTGGGCCTGCTAGATAATCTCCAATTGGTTCAGGCGTGTTGTGTCCCATAAATATTGATCCTGCGTTTTTTATTCTTGGCAATAATTCAAATGGATTGTCTACTGCCAGTTCCAAATGTTCTGGTGCTACAAAATTGCTTACAAAAACAGCATCATCCATATTGTCAACGATAACTATTCTTCCTTGAGTTTCAATCGATGCCCTTGCAATTTCTTCTCTCGGCAATTCTTTTAACTGCTTTTCCAATTCCTTACTAACTTCATTTGCTAATTTTTCAGAAGTCGTAACTAATATGCAGGCTGCCAGTTTATCGTGTTCCGCCTGTGACAATAAATCTGCGGCTGTATGAACTGGATCTGCACTTTCATCAGCAATTATAAGCACTTCACTTGGTCCTGCTATCATGTCAATCGAAACTTCCCCATAAACCATTTTTTTAGCCATTGCAACGTAAATATTTCCTGGTCCGCCAATTTTATACACTTTTGGAACAGTTTCTGTACCGTAACTAAGGGCAGCTATTGATTGAGCTCCACCTACTTTAAAAATTCTGTCAACTCCAGAAATTTTTGCCGCAACAAGAATAGAAGATAAGATTGTTCCATCTGCAGTTGGCGGTGTTACCATTATAATTTCGTCACATCCTGCAATTTTAGCTGGAACTGCATTCATAAGCACAGTCGAAGGATAAGCCGCTGTTCCCCCAGGCACATAAAGTCCAACTTTTTCAATCGGATTAACTATTTGCCCCAAAATTACGCCATTTTCCTGTCTTATTAAAAAATCATTCCTAACTTGCTTTTCGTGAAATTTCTTGATGTTGTCATGCGAATACTGAATAACTTCCATTAATTCCTTGTCAATTGTGTCAAATGCTTCTTGAATTTCTTCTTCAGTAACTTCCAAATTTTCCAGTTTTACACCATCAAATTTTTCAGTATACTCTATCAAAGCCTTATCTCCTCTAGCTTTAACATCTTTCAGAATGCTTTCCACAGTTTCATTTACATCATCGTACGAAAACTGGCTTCTAGCAAGCTCCTTTTCCAAATCAACATCTTTTGAATACTTGATCGTTTTAATCATAACGCATCACTCCACTTCTTTTTTTATTATATTTATTTAAATATTTTCATAGTAATTTTATTTAAAATAAGCCTTAAAAATTATGAATGTTTTGTGTAGCTACTATATTTTGTTTAATTTTTAAACTATTTACAAAATTTCTTTTATTTTATTAACAATTTCTTCAATTTTTTTATTTTTAAATCTGTAACTCGATTTATTAGCAACAAATCTAGCACTTATATCTTCAATATTTGTAAGAACCTTCAAATTATTTTCCTTCAAAGTTGTCCCAGTTTCAACTATATCCATTATCACATCCGAAAGTCCCAAAATCGGTGCAATCTCAATGGAACCATTTAATTTTATAAGCTCCACATCTCTGTTAATCGAATCAAAATAATTTTTTGCCACATTAAGATATTTCGTTGCAACCACAAGAGGTCTATCAAAATTTTCCTTAAAATCCACTGGACCCGCAATCGAAAACTTACATTTCCCAAATCCTAAGTCCATCAATTCATACACATCAGGATTTTCTTCAAGCAGTATATCCCTTCCTACAACCCCAATATCCGCACTTCCCTTTTCGACATAAACCCCTACATCCGACGGCTTCACTAAAAGAAATCTAATATTTTTTTCCTCATTCTCAAAAATCAGTTTCCTATTATCTTCCTTCATTTCCGCACTTTCATAGCCTATTTTCTCAAATAAATTATACACTTTATTTCCTAATCTCCCTTTAGGAAGAGCTATATTTATCATACTATTCCTCCTTTTTCAATTCCCCATTTTGAAAAATATATTTCTCATCAAAATTAAAAATTTCAAAATCACTTTCACCTAAATTCTCAATATTTTCCGTCCTTACTCTAAGCCCCTTTTTCTGAAAATCATTTATAATTTCAACCAATTTCTCAAAATCACTGTTATCATAAACAATCAAAACTTCAAAATCATTTTTGTTCTCATCTTTATAATACCCCTTCAGCCCATCAGTCAAAATCGCAAATCCAACCGCTCCAGTATCAACCCCAAATTTTTCAAACAATTTGTCGTATCTGCCACCAGTTAAAATCACATTTGGAAAATCTTCAATGTATCCTTGCAAAATAATTCCGTTGTAATAATTCAAGTTTTTTACAATAGAAAAATCAAATATAATTTTCGATTTTTTATGAAATTTCAATAATAAATTATTTAATTGTTTGAGTTCAAATAATATTTTTTTCGTATTCTCATTTATTTCATATTTCAAAAGTTCCTTTTCAATATTTTCCAAATTCCCTGACAACTCAGGAATTTTATAAATTAATTTTTTCACATTTTCTGAAACATTTTTATTATTTTCCAATATTTTTTCTATATCGTGGCTATTTTTCCGATTAATGCAGTCAAATATTTGCTCCTTTACTTCATATTCCAAATCAAAATTTTCAAAAATCGAAGAAATAAATCCCGCATGCGACAAAACAATCATACTTTTTTTATTTATAATATCCAAACTTTTTACTGCAAGATTAATAATCTCAAAATCCAAAAACGTCGATTCTTTCCCAATTAATTCAATCCCCAGCTGTTCATCCTCTTCGTAACCAACATATTTTGTCAGATTGTAAGTATTTTCCTGATAATAAATTTTACTGTATTTCAAAGATTGATCTTTAGACACCTTTTTTGCAACCGACAACGTAATATCGGGCCTCAACGCTAACAATTTTCCATTCGGACTCATAACAGTCAATACATTTCTATCAATAAAATCCTTATTTTCATTATACAAATCATATTCCTCGAAACTCGGAAGAGAAATCTTTTTATATCCATACGAATCATACATTTTCCGTATATTTAGTAACACTAAATCTTTTTTACTCATATTTTTTATATAATTTTTCATAATTTACTTCACTTTCCACACCTGTTTTACTTTTATCTTATCATATAATCAAAATAATTGCAAAAAAAGGAAGTTTTTAACTCCCCTTCATTCAAATATTTTCTATAAATCTTTATTTTCTCACAGCCCACATACTCACTGAAAGAACCTCACAAACCTTCTCAATTTTAGAAAATCCAATTTCTTTTAACAAATTTTCAACATAATCAGCAGGTAAAACATTCATTACCTCAGATTGATTACGAAACGTTTTCTTAACTTGCTCTTTCCTTGCTCCTCTTGCTAATGCAAATTCCTTCCAATAATTCAGTTGTTTATTTGAAAAAACGCTTATTATAAATACTCCATTTTTATCAAGACTCTTATAAATTTTTTCCAAAAATTTTTTTGAATTGTCAACAAATTGCAAAACTAAAAGACATAAACATAGCTGAAAATTTTTATTATTTGTATAATTTTCAAACTTATCACAAATATACTCTAAATTTTTCAAATTATTACATTCATTTTTTACAATATTTATCATAATCTCGCTGGGCTCTATTAATGTTATTTCAGAATTTTTACATATTTTTGATAATTTTTTAACTTCAAAACTCTGGCCGCCTATTGATAAAACATTTTTTATTTTCAAAGTTTTCATTTCAACCTGCAAAACAGCATTAAATATTATTTCAAGCATCAAATCATAAGCAGGAATTTTTTTTCTTATATCTTCTAAATAATTATCCTCTATAAATTTTTTCATAATACACCTTTATATTTAATAATTTTTCAAAACAATTTAATAAATTAAATACTTATAATACTTCTTAAACTCATCATCAGCCTCATTTTCCATCAACAAAAACCATTCCAACTCAGCCTCCCGCCTTTTCTTTTTTTCGTCCAAAACAAGTTTATACCGAAAATCAATATGAATATGCTCCCCTTCACTTTTCACAGGATTTTCAGGAATCTCAATCACATTCACATCAATCAGCCCAAAATTTTGCATATTTTCATCAATTTTTGCAAACAAACCAGTTTCTTCATAAAATTCACGAATAGCGGTATCTAAAGGTATTTCATCTTTTTCTACATGTCCTGCTGGCAATAAAATAGTTTTTAAATATGGATGTTTTATAAAATAACATTTTTCTTTTTTAAAAACTACAGCACTTGCCGATAAATGAACTTTAGATTTTCTGTTTGTTAAATTCTCTAATTTTTCTTGTAATAATATTTTTAGAATTTTTTCAATTTTTGTTTTAAATTCAGGCTTGTATTTTGCTAAATTTTGTAAATGCTTTTTTAAGAAATTAAAATTTTCTATTTTCAAAATTTTCTCCTTTTGAATATTTTCTTTAATTTTAAAATTAAATTTTATTGTAAACTTCCAGCATATTCAAAATATCCCTTGTTTCCTTCACATCATGAACCCTCAAAATTCTTCCTCCATCTTGCACCATCAGACTCTCAAACATTAATGTTCCCAGAAGTCTTTCTTCTAGCGACAGCCCAAATATTTTCTCATTAAAACTTTTTCTTGAAATAGCAATCATTATTGGTAATCTCATATTACGTAAATATTTTATCGACTTAATTCTTTCAATATCCTCAGGCGTATTCATGCTATTATTTGAAGAATACCCAACTCCTGGATCTATCGAAATTTTTTCTCTTTCAATTCCAATTTCTAAAATTGCTTTTACTCGCTCATCAAAATAATTTTCCAAATAATTTTTCAAGTTCGGAATTTCATCAAATCGTCCATTATTCATAACAACCAACGCAGGTTTATATTTTTCAACTAATTTCAATTTCTTTTCCGAAGTAAATCCATTAAAATCATTAATAATATCAATACCCGCATCCAGTCCTTTTTCAATAACTTCCTCAGTATCACTGTCCAAAGCCAGCACAATATCTGGAAACTCCTTTTTCACAGCCTGAATATATTTTTCAATCCGATTCCATTCTTCTTCTGCCGAAATATCATCAAAATTAGGCTTAGACGATTTCCCCCCAAATTCAAATATCTTAGCCCCATTTCTAATATCTTCTTCAATTCGCTTCAAAACCTTATCTAGACTCGAATTTCTCCCACCATCATAAAATGAATCTGGCGTAATATTCAAAATAGAATAAATTACAGAATCCGTCGTCAAATCAAACTCGAAATTATTTCCTTTCCAAATCAGCCTATTCTCTTGCAAAATCTCTTCCAATTTATTAATTCCATTTTCAAATTCAAAATTATTTTTTCTTTTCAAAATCTCAACCAGTTGTTTTAATTCTGAATATTTAAAAATAGCTGTAATTTCTTCATTTTTATTAAATG
Organism: Leptotrichia buccalis C-1013-b; assembly: GCF_000023905.1. Lineage (NCBI taxonomy): Bacteria > Fusobacteriati > Fusobacteriota > Fusobacteriia > Fusobacteriales > Leptotrichiaceae > Leptotrichia > Leptotrichia buccalis. Next base: position 1,331,236 of record NC_013192.1, read on the forward strand.
AAAAAATATTCTTCTCTTCCAAAAAATTCTCAAATTTACACAGTTCTTCTTTATTTCCATTAAATTCAATAATAATATTTTTTGAATCCTTATTCTTAATTTCATTAATTTTAATCATTTTTTTATTTCTTTCCCTTCTTAAATGATATATCTGTTTTTTCTGTTTAAATCTTTATTCTGATTAAATTAAAAATATTTTTCAATAACCTTTTTAACTTCCCCTAACAAATAAAATGATCCTACCACAAAAATACACTCATCTTCATTCTCCCTCAATTCCAACGCTTTCAAAAAAGCCTTCTCAATATTCTTTTCAGAAATTATAATATTTTTAGGATTTTCAATTTTTTTATCTTCAAAATATTTTTCCAAAATCTCTGAATCCAATTTTCTTTCTTCATTATTCGGCTCTGTCAATATAAAATTATCCCCAACTATTTTTAAAAGATTTACACATTTCTTCACTTCTTTATCCTTTAAAAATCCAACTACAAAAATTTTTTTCCTATTATAAAAATTTTTTTTAACATAATCTACAAATGCCTCAACACTATCCTCATTATGTGCCACATCCAAATATACATTTTTAATTTCCTCAACTTTTTCCATCCGTCCTGCAATTTGCAATGTTCCCAAGGTTCTATCAAATATTTTCTCTGTATTTTCTACACTATTTTTAGAATCATCACAAAATCTAAAATACCACATCAAAACTGTTGCCAAATTCTCTAGCTGTTGCTCTCCTTTTAGTCCAAATTTAAAAAAATACTTATTATTTTTAAAATTTTTCCCAAAATCATAATTTCCAATTATTTCAGCTCTAACTTTATTTTGAAATTCTAAATTGTTTTCAGATTTAAAATCTTCTTTTTCGTAAATATTTTGTCTATTCTTTTCTTTATTTTCTACTTTTTCAATTTTTATATTTTTTTCAGCTGAAAAAACATCACAATTTTTATATTTTGCTTCTTTTTCCAAAATTTCATAAACTACATCTCTCTGATTTGGAGCAATTATAACATTGCTCTGTTTTCTTATAATTTTTGATTTTGTTTGACAAATTTCCTCAATCGTATTTCCCAAAATATTTTTATGATCAATCCCAATCTTTGTAAAAATAGTATAATCAATTTTTGAAACTGCATTCGTTGCATCCAGTTCTCCTCCAAGTCCACATTCCAAAATCAGAACATTCACATCCTTATTTTTAAAATGTATCATCGCAATCAAAAACACCATTTCAAAATACGACAAATCATTCTCCAAGTTCAAATTCAACTCATTTAAAACCTGCCTTAATTTATTTTTACAACCTTCAAATTCCAGTTCAGTAATTTCAACCCCGTTAACCTTAATCAATTCATAAATTGTCGTTATTTGAGGACTCGTAAATAATCCAACTTTATATCCCATTTCACACAAAATGCTATTAATCATATAACAAGTTGAACCTTTCCCATTCGTTCCGCTAACATGAATGACCCGAACATCACTCGCTGGATTATTCATTTTGTCTAAAATTTTTGCAAGCAATTTTACTCTTTTCTTTTCTCCATATAATGATTCTTTCATCACTTTTTCTCCTATTTTTGTAAAATTATCATTTGTTAAGTTTATTTTGATATTCCAGTTTAATTCTAATCATCTATTCCCACTTTCCCCACAAGCTCTGTAATCAAGTAAATATGTGTCAAAGTATCTCCTTTATCTACCCTTTATCTAAATTATCAACACTTTTCTTCCCACCTAATCCTAACAATGGAGCAAAACAAAAACTTTGATTATACTCTAATTCTCCATATTTTTTTACAGCTTTTTCATATAAATTTAAATCAAAGTATTTGTCTGTAAAATTTTTTTCAGTATAGATATCTGAAAAAAAGAAATCCATACCAGAAGCCATTATTTCAAAGTCTTCCAACTTTATACAACACTATTCCAATATACTCATTTTCTTGCCATGTTATTACATCTGCAAAAGCCGTTACAAATAAAGGTATCGACTCTTTTCCTCTAAAATAAGTCTCTTCTACTAATTCTTTATAATCATCTGGATTTATCACTCTTAAATACCCATTCAAAAAACTTCCCAATCCATAATTTTTCCAAATTTCTATAATCTCATCTGGCACTTGCCCTTTATATTTTTCAATAATTTCTGTTGGCATATCTTTTTCTTTTTTAAAATCATTTAATATTTCTTCACCTTTTATCATGACTACTCTCCTATTCTATTAATTTTATCCTCTATACTTATCCATCAATGATTTATTTTTTATATAATTTTCCTTTATTTTTTCAGTATTTCCTTTATCAAAAAAATCTTTTATAACTTCACAAACAAATTCTTTATCTTCCGTAAACATACTTAAAGGAACTTTATGCAGATTATTATCTATTAAATCTGGATAATTTGGATAATATGTCAATGCTGTCGGTGTATTTGGATTTATATAATAATAATATTCATAATCTTCTTCCTCATCTTCATCACTAACTTCCAGTAAAAATTTCCCATCTAACATTGATATACTCAAACTTTTAGATATATACGGGATCTGTTTTTCTATCTCAACTAAATCTAATCTTAATCCTAACGCCTGTTTTTTATTTTCTAATGACTTTTATATTTAGATTCTAAAATAGCTTCAGCTTCTTCAAAAGTTGTTTTTTTGTTATTTACAAATTTTATATAATAATTATTTTCTTCAAACATTTTATTGCTCACTTCGTTGTTTTCTTATAAATTCTATCTATTTTCGCTTCAGGGATTAATCCTTTTTTTCCAAACTTTACATAATTATAAGGGAATTTATTTTTACATTTCCAGTCGAATATTTCTTCTATTTCTGGTTCTATTAACAATTTCATTTCATTTATTTTTTCATTCATATCCGTTTCTTCGGTATAATAATCCCATATGTGAAAAGTACTCAATCCTTCTTTTTTATTAAATGTTATAAAAACAACAACATCACTTTCACCATTTAGTTTTCCTCTATCTAAAATCGAAAAAATTTGTATTTCTTCAACTTCATTTTTTTCTATCATTTCTTTTATTCTTTTATCTGTTGATGTATCTAAATATTTTAATGAATTATCTTGATTTAACCAACCATCATCTGTTCTTAATTTTACATAATTATTTTCAAATGAATGAAAATCTAAATACCATTTCATCTGTTCATACCATTTTAACTCCTTTTCTTTGTTACCTATATATTTACCTTTTATATATGCCACCCTTATTTCCACCATATACAAATCTTCCTCTTCCATAGAAATACTAGTTGTTCCTTTTCCATCCAATTTTTCTAGTACTTCAAAATACGGGGTAAAATCAAAATCTGTCTTGTGCATTGTCAAAACATATTCACAATATCTATCTATCGCTTCAGCTGGGTTGCTAAGTATCTTCATATTTTCTATATCGCCATTTTGTATTGCATATACAATTCCATCTTTTAAATGTGTCTTCACAAATAGCGTTGTTTCAATTTCATTTTCATTTCCTTCATATCTTGTATCCAGAAAACTCATAAAATCCGTACATGTTCCGCCCAATGATTTCAAATCAAATTTCGGCATAAATTGTTCCATCCATTTATACCATCTCTTCTGTTTCCCTTTAGGAATTTTGTACGAATCCATATATCCATCAAAACTATCCCAGCTGTTACAAGGTAATACAGATCCGATTCCGCTAGTTCCAAATCCACTAAATCTATAAAAATAAGCCATCTTTATTTTTTCTGGAAGAAAATGATACCTATTTATTTCCTTAGATATAGTTTTATTTTCCTCTTTATCACATAAGTTATTTCCATAAAATTCTCTTTCAATCTCAATTATCGTATCATTGCATTCTAATCCTAAGAAAGTATTTCCCAATTCTCCTTTTTCTGTATACTCTAATTTAGTATCTAAATCTACTCCACCAAAAAGTTTAGAGTTTTCCTTTAAAATTTTTCCAGTTCTAGGCTGATATTTGTATACATATTTCAATAACCAATCTTTTCCCCCTTCTTTAAAAGGTGTCAGTATGTCGTATGAATTTTCATTCTTATAAATATCCTCTTTTAATATTTGTAATAAATTTTCAGATATATCCTCGTATTTTCGCCAAAAAATATATTCAGAATATTCTTCCATTAATTTATAAAATTTTTCCTTAGTTATTAACTCCATCATATTTTTTCTCCAAACTAAAAAATATCCTTAAAATTTTATTTTATCCCATCCAAAAACTCCTTCTTCCTATCCACATTCACCTTAAATTCTCCACTATAAAACGACGTTTTAGTAACTGAACCAATCTTATTAATCCCTCTCATTTCAATACACATATGCCGTGCCTCAACCACAACAGCAACTCCCAATGGATTTAATATTTCTATCAATTTTTTTGCAACATTTACAGTAATTTCTTCCTGGACACTCAGTTTTCGTGAAACAAATTCCACAAGTCTTGGTATCTTGCTAAGTCCAATAACTTTATTTTCTCTTGGAATATATGCAACGTGAACTTTTCCAAAAAAAGGCAACATATGATGCTCACACATTGAAAAAAATGGTATATCCTTTATAAGTATCATTTCCTGTGAATTATCTAAATCAACTTCAAATAATTTATAATTATCAAAATCATTTATACTTTTTGTACTCAAAATTTCTTCATACATTTTCGCAACTCTTTTTGGTGTTTCAATAAGACCTTCTCTATTAATATCTTCACCAATATTTATCAATATTTTTCGCACTGCATTTTCTATATTTTCTAATCTGGTTTTTTTGTCTATGTCTAAATTTTTATTTTCTGTCATTATCTTATAATTTTCCTTTTCTTTTTATATTTTTATTTTGTTGTTAATTTTTTTAAATTTAAAAATATTTAAAATTTACTTACGTCCGATAATGTAGTTGTTAAATTAATAATTCGATAAATTTCCTTTTTAACCCTTCTTAACTACAACACACAAACATAAAATAATGAATTAGTGAATTAAAATAAATCAAAATAAATCAAAATTACAATTTTTCTATTTTCTGATTTCCAACTGCCACTAATTCCTCTATTCTTTCAATAATTTTTTCTTTTTCAAAATATTCCCCATCGTAAATTTCAATTAATGGAACCAATACAAACAACCGATTCAACATTTCTTTATGCGGAATTATCAAGTCTGTTTCGTTTATTTTTTTATCTGAAAAAATTAAAATATCAATATCAATTGTTCTAGGTCCCCATCTGATTTCTCTTTTTCTATCTAATTCGTTTTCTATTTTGTTAATAATTTTTAAAATTTCTCTTGCTGAAAAATCAGTTTCAATTTTAATTACTGCATTCAAAAATAAATCCTGTTCCACATATCCAACTGGACTTGTTTCATATAATCCAGATTTTTTCAATATTTTAATTCCTTCAGTTTTCCCAACTAATTCAATAGCACTTTCTATATATTCCTGTCTATTTCCAATATTACTTCCCAAACTCAAATAAACCTTATTTTTCATTTATTCACTCCTAAATTCTAAATTTAATCCTTTATCTGAATCTCAACGCTGTCAAAAATTCCGTTAATCGGAACAGCCAATTTTCGTATATTTACTTGAACGCTTTCAATTTTATCATTCAATTTTTTTATTTCCTCTATAATTTCCAAAGCAAGTGTTTCCAGCAAATCCACATTGCTTGCCTTCACAATTTCTTTAATTTTTCTATAACAATCGCCGTAACTTAATGTACTGGTAATATCATCATCTTTAATAATTTTTTTTGAAAGCGAAATAATCAAATCAATCTCAATATTCTGTCCAATTTTCTTTTCTTCCTGATAAACACCAATATATGAATGAAATTTCATATTGTTAATTTTAATTTTATACACGTGAACTTTCTCCTAAATTATTTTTTTAGTTTTATATGATTACGTATTATTTTAACATATAAAGTCTTAAAAATACAGGTCTTATTTTGAAATCATTGGTTTTCATAATTTTTTATAAAAAAATCTCTAAATAATAAATATTACCTAGAGATTTAAATTTCTTTAGCTTTTATTTCTGTTAATTATATAGAAAATAATGACCGCAACTATTGTTCCGTAAAAGCCTCCTAAAAAGTAAATGCACCCTCCCAATAAAATTAAAAACAAGGCTATCTTAAATAATTTCATAAATAATATAAATAAAATTATGCAAATCATTATTAACATAAAATTTTCTAACATAACAATCAACCTCAATCTTTACTTTTTTTCACTTTTTTTCCCGTTTATTTTTTCGAAAATAATTGATTTTGTAACCATGTAAAGTAAAACTGCTATTAATACAGGCAATACAATTGATGATAATAAAATTATTCCAATAATAACAGGTGTATTTTCCACTAAATCTCTTGAAATAGTATTTATTTCTTTTGAAAAATTGTCAATTTTAGCTTTTGCACTATCAATTTGCCCAGGAATGTTGAAAATGCTTTTAGACTGGTCTAAAACGAGCATTTCATCTTTTACTTTATTAAGCCTGTTTAAATCCTGATTGAGTTCTACAATTGCAGGTTCCTTGTATTCTTTTTCAAAATAGCTTGAAATTGTGGAATTTACAAATATTGCACTTGGAAGAACTATGTAAATGTAAAGCAATGTAAAAAAAGAATATTTAGAAATCTTTTTTAAAATTTCTGTAATTTTATTTTTATAAATTGTGTATGGAAATATTGTAATTAGTGAAATAAAAGTCAAAATTGTAGCCAGCTTTACTTTAAAAATTTCATAATAAATTGTTTCTAATTTCAATATTACTACACTTGCAAGCGAAACTTTCCACAAAATATTTATCATATCGTAAATTGGCTGAATAATATCTCCAATTTCAATTTCCATTCCTACAATCATACTGACATTTACCGTACTTCCCTCAATAATATCAGTTGTTCCTTTTAAAAGGGACAATGTTAAAAACATCTTTTTAGATTCTTCGTACGTTTTTTCCAAATAAGGCATTGTTAAGTTCTTGAAAAAATTAAAAATCGTATGTTCAAAAATTTTGTCCATTATTCCAAAAATACATAACACCAAACCAATTGAAATTAATATTTTTATTATTAAATTTTTCCTATCTGGATCCCAATTTGAAAAGCTATTTTTATTATTTCTATTTTTTTCTAACATTTCAATATTTTCATTTGTCTTCAAAACTTCATTTTTTTCTGCCAATTAACTTCACCTCTCTTTTTTATTTAATCCCATTCCAAAATTTTTCTTATAACATAAGATGCCAATACAAGCCCTGCTGTTCCTGGCACAAAAGCATTACTTCCAGGAGTAGTCTTTCTTGGAATTTCATTGTTTTCCCTAAATTCAGTTGGGGCTTCTTCTTTAAACAACTCTGATTTATTCGGCTTGACAGGCTGTTCTTTTGAATATACAACAGGAATATCAAAAATATTTTTCTTTTTCAAAATACTTCTAATTGTTCTAGCCATTGGACAGACAGATGTATTTTTTATTTTTGAAATTTCCACCATTTCAGGATGCATCTTGTTTCCAAATCCCATTGAAGAAATAATGTTTATTTTATTTTTTACGCAATATTCAATCAAATTAATTTTGCTCCCAATAACATCAATTGCATCTACAACAAAATCATACCTATTATTCTCAAAAATTTCATCAAAATCTTCATAAACCAATTTTTTTATCAACTCCACCTCACAATCTGGATTAATATCAAAAACTCTATCTTTCATAACATCTGTCTTAGATTTTCCAATTGTACTTCTCAAAGAATGTAATTGTCTATTAATATTAGATTCTGAAATCTCATCAAAATCGACCATTGTAATATGTCCCACTCCAGAACGTGCCAAAGCCTCAACCGTATACGAACCAACTCCTCCAACTCCAAAAACTATTACTTTAGAATTACGTAATTTTTCAATTCCTTCTTCTCCAACCAGCATCGAAAATCTTGCAAATGTCTGATTCATTTTTTCAATATCTCCCTTCTGAAATTTCGACCATATTATATCATAAAATAGGAAAATGTAAATAGCTTAAATACAATAAAAAAAGATAAATTTACTTTCCTTATAAATAAAAAACTACCTAATAATTTTTATTAGATAGTAAGTACAATACAATAATATATAACTGAATTGCTAATTAATAATTTTTTATTTCACTCAACAATTTTCTTAATGTTTCAGAATTTGCTTTTGGATTATTAATTGCTCTTTTCCAAAATTTACTGCCACGAACATTATGAAATAGTCCGTGAGTATGCATTAAGAACAAATGTGGACGAATATTCTGTCTTTCCATATTTTCCACATAATAAATCATTTTTTCGATAATTTCTTCACGTGTAATATTTATATCTTTTCCATAATATTTACCAAATTCAGTTAAAATCATAGGATTATCATAAATTTCCCTTCCCATCATTACAGAATCCGTATATTTCAAATGTTCATCAATCTCATCAACACTTTTTATTTCCCCATTAATTTCTATATGTAAATCTGGATTTTCCTTTTTTACACGATAAACCTCATCATATCTCAATGGCGGAATACTACGGTTTTGTTTTGGATCAAGTCCTGCTAGTACAGCTATCCTTGCATGAATTATATATTTATTTACACCTGTTTTCTTAGTTATATTAATAAAATTCATCATATCTTCATACTTGTCCAGCAACGTTCTTTCAAAATAGTCAGGCAATATATTTTTTCCATCAATTCCAATTCGATGCTTTATCGAAATAGGTTTATTGGTCGCATCTTTCATAGCTTTTATAATGTCTGCCACCACTTCTGGAAATGCCATAAGATAAGCTCCCATCATATTACCTGACACTCTGTCAGAAGGACATCCAATATTAAGATTAATCTCATCATAATCATATTTTTCAGCAATTTTTACCGCTTCGTATGCTTCCTTCGGATTAGTAGCCGCAATCTGTAAGACAATGGGATTTTCTATTTTATCAAAACCTAATAGATAATTTAAATCTTTTGTATTAATAATAGCCTGTGCTGTTATCATTTCAGTATATAAAAGAACATCTTTATTTATCATTCTCACAAAATTTCTAAAATTTCTGTCTGTTCTATCTACCATTGGAGCTATGCTTATCTTATTTTTCACAAACAACATTTCCTTTCTTTTTCCTACTTACATTTTTTCAATTGCAAAAGTATAAATTATCTAGCACTATAATATTTCATTGCTTCAGGTAAAAATTTTTTCATTGCTTCGATTCTATTTTTTCCAGATGGATGTGTAGATAAAATTTCTACTCTTTTATTTGATGAAAGAAGTGATTCCATTCTTTCTTCGGCTCTTATTGCTTCAGCTGGATCATATCCTGCCATTGCCATAAAAATCATTCCATATTTGTCTGCTTCATATTCTTGAGTTCTATTAAACTTCAAAAGAGTAATTGAAAGTCCACCAGAAACAAGAGAAGATACAGCATTTCCTCCTGTTACCACATCTGTTACTGTCGCAGCAATTCCTGCTAAAGCTCTACCACTTGAACTTTCAGCATGATGTCCACCAATAACGTGTCCAATTTCATGTCCCATTACAAATGCAATTCCAGCATCATTACCTAAAACTGGCATAATTCCAGTATAAAAAGCGATTTTACCACCTGGCATAGCAAAAGCATTTATTTGATCACTTCTTATTAAATTAAATTCCCAGTTTAAATTAGATAATTTTTTCGACATTCCGTTTGAAGTTAAATATTGTTCTACAGCCGATTTTACTCTTCCACCAATTCTTCTTAATCGTTCCCCGTCTGGTGTATTATTTGCCAATAAATTTTTAGCTCTTGCGTCTGATATAAGTTTAGCATATGCAGAAGAAGAACTGGAAATAACGCTTTCATCACTTATAAGTTTTAATTGCTTTCTCCCAGTAAGTGGCGCAACTGTACAGCTAGAAATCATTGTTAATGCTGTAATTAGAAATAAAATTTTTGAAAATTTTTTCATATATTATTTTCCTTTCTTGATATATCTTAAATTTTTTTTTATAAACATCATATATATTTTACAATCTTTTTTTATAATTTTCAAGTTATAAAGCAATATTTTATCATATTTTTATTATTTTTCCTAATACGACACTTAATTTATAAATGATTTCCTTATTTTATAGATTAGATTATACAATTAATTGATTTTTGAATTTACTAAGTTATGTTTATTTATTGGTTTTTATTGATTTAAAAATTTTATTGTTTATTAGCTTTTATTTTTATTCTATTTATTTTATATTTTATTTAACTTTACTCTTTTTTTCTTTCTTTTATATTTATTTAATTATTTTATTTAATTTTTAATTATATATATTATATATAAATATAATATGTTATGTCCGATAATAAATAGTAAATGTTATAAACAAAAAATTTATTTATAAAAATGAAAAAACGTTGATATAGTAAATAATAATATTGAAAAATAAGCTAATTTATAATATAATGTCTTTAAAAAAGAAGAAAGGAAGGTATTTTTATTTATGTTCATAAATACTATGAAAACAGGTTTTTTGATGTTTGTATTAATTGTTCTTTTTGTAATCGTTGGTCAAGTAATAGGAGGTTCTAAAGGAGCTTTGCTTGGTCTTTTAATTGCAGGCGGAATGAGTTTTTACAGTTACTGGTTTAGTGATAAAATAGTTATTAAAGCCTATCATGGACGTGAAGTCAATTTATATAATAATCCTGAGCTTTACAAACTAGTACAACGTCTGGCAAACAATGCCCAATTACCAATGCCAAAAATTTACATAATCCCTGAACGTCAGCCAAATGCCTTTGCAACTGGGAGAAATCCTGAAAATGCAGCTGTTGCCTGTACCGCCGGATTACTTGAATTAATGGATAATAATGAATTAGCTGGGGTTTTAGCTCACGAACTAGGACACATAAAACATCGGGATATCCTGATAAGTACCATTGCTGCCACTTTTGCTGGAGCTATCTCATATATTATAACTCTTTTACCGTATTTTCAGAATAATAATCGCTCAAGAAGAAACAACAATCTTGCTGGAACAGTGCTAATTTCTCTTTTAGCTCCAATCGCAGCCTCTATTATTCAAATGTCTATTTCAAGAAAAAGGGAATACATGGCTGATAGAGCTGGTGCTGAATTCTCAGGTAATCCTTTATACTTAAGAAATGCTTTAAAGAAATTGGAATATTATAGCCACAATCTTTCAATGAGTAAAGAAAATCCTGCAACAGCACATATGTTTATCATAAATCCTCTTTCAAGCCTTGACAAACTTAAAAATTTATTCAGTACCCACCCTTCAACTGAAGATAGAATAAGAGAACTGGAAAAAATGGCAAGAGAAAAGCATTTATTGTAATATTCATATTTAAAATTCTTTTTTCTTTTCTTGAGAATTTATTTAAAATATGATAAGATGTAAACGGTAAAAAATAAAATATAACAAAATATGGAGAAGAGTCAAATATGATTAATGCATTTACTTTTTTAACATTATTATTACTTTTTGTAAGAATATACTCTATGGTATCGCTTTTGTTTCTAAATGATAAAAGGGTTCAATTTGCTGAAAGAATAACTATACTTATACTGTTATTTGAAGTTTTAACTATATTTTTGTACAGCTTTTTTACTTCATTCAGATATTTGTTACCCCCAGCATTGATATTGCTAAAAACCCCTAAATACTTAATTTTTAAAAATTTTTCACTAGTACTCTTAATATATTCTTTCTTAAATCTAATATTAAGTTTTACTTTTAACAGTCAGGATATTTTTAAATTTATAAATAGATTCCTAGTTGGCATAATTTTATTAACAAATATTATTTACGGATTTTTATTAATATTATAAAAATAAAAGAAAGTGTACTAAAATATTTAATTATCAGTAGTACACTTTTTTATTATAAAATCTTATTAAAATAGAAACTTATTTTACTACCCTTCTTGTTTTTCAAGAATCATATTCACTTCATCAATTATTATATCAGGATTTAATCCGTGAACAGCAATTCCTTCACCTAAAGTTTCAGCACTTGAAATAATACATCCCACACATCCAAGCCCATATCTCATAAGTACTTGAGCAATAATCGGATATTTTTCCACCGCTTCCATTATATTCATATCTTTAGTTATTTTTTCTGCCATAATTTTCCTCCATTAATTATTGTTTTACAATGTAAGTATATCAGATTAAAGTATACTAGTCAACTTTAAATATCAAATATTTTCTAACTCAAAATTAAATAAATATATTTTTAACGTAAATAGAAAAATTATAAACAATTTTCATACAAAATTTAGTTCTTTATATCTTTTAGTTATTTTATACTAAGCCCCATTTAAATAACGAATTTATTACAAACTTTTCTAGCAAAGGATAAAAACCTAATATTTTCAAATAATTAAAATATAATTTTTACTTTTTAAACAGAGTCTAGTATAAACTAATTCGTCGGAGCATTTTTCTGTGCTGGCAAAACTGTTTGAGCATAGCGAGTTTTTTGTCAGTGCAGAAAAATGTCGTAGACTAGCCATAGGTTGTAGGATTTGCGGCAATGAGCAATCCTACAAAAACAAAAAAGAAAAAACATAGTAATTAGTTGAATGATTATGAAATAGCTATCAAATAACCCTTATAAAAATTTATTCCTATTTTCAAAAGGAGGTTAGTATTAGTTATTTCACAAAAAAAACATAATCTTCAAACTATTTTAATTATACAGTTTTTAGACTATGTTTTAAATATTTTAATTTTCGAATAACTCTAATTAGATTATCAAGAAAATTTATATTCTAGTATGAAATATTTTGTAGTTTTTTATAAATCACACTTTGAATATCTTTATTTTGATAATTTTTTTGTAAATATTTTATAATTTCTGTTGTTGGACTATTTGGATATTTTTTTATAAATCTGTTAAATTCTATGTTATTTTCATTTAATATTTTTCCGTTGTCTGACATTGTAGGAGTATTGTCTAATCCAAGAATATAAGCATTTCTGTACTCTAATAACTCTTTATTAATTAAGTTTTTTAATTTTTTATCTAAATTTGGATATTTTTTCATAAAATTTTCCCAAATTATAATTCTATCTCCTAATTCACCAACAGGGATTATTACACCACCGTCGCTCGCAAATGGTTCTTCGCTTTCCTTAACAATTATTTTCAAATATTCTTTATAGTCATCGCTTAAATAATCTTTAAATATATCATAATAAAAATTTGAATATGTTCTGACAGCAAATGTTCCTTCTCCTGCATGATAAAGTTTCAATCCATATTTATTTAAAAAGTTCTCATTAATTTGCTTCATTTCATTTTCACTAAATGATTTTTCTCGAACACTTTTATCCAGCATAGTGTCGCCATTCTCATATAAATATTCAGAAGTATTTTTATAGTATGTATTAAAAATTTCAATTGCTTGTTCCTTACTTGAATTTTTTAGTTTTTCCGTAATATTTTTCTTATCTTTTTCAAATTTATTCAGCTTCTCCATATCAAATAATTTTGTTACTTTATTCTCATTTTGTAAAGTTTTTTTAGAAGTATTATTTCCAGCATATATTCCTTGCAAAAAAATTAATCCCATAATTCCAATAATAATTAAAAATTTTTTCATAAAAAATCACTCCTTGTATTTTTTTAAATTTCAAATTTTTATAAAAAAAGTGAATATTTTAATTAAAAATAACCGATTATTCATTACTTGCATAGAGCGTGTCTGAAAATTTTAAAAATGAGGTATTTTTAATAAATTTTTCCAAAATCAAAAATTATAAACACTGATTTTATCGTGATTTGTATAATTTATACAATAAAAAAAATATTAAAAATAACATAGATTTTGGGATTTCAGACATAGCCTAATTCTAATTTATTTTCAATAATATTATAACAAAAAATATTATTTTATACAACTAAAATCATGAAGAATTGAAAGTTTGTCCTATAAAAATAAAAAAGATTGAACTAGAAACAAAATTAAATAATTATTAATTTTATCCAATTCAATCTATAGCAATATTTTATATTTCTTAATTATTTGATTTTTTTAATTTTAACTTATTTTGTTATTTACTATTTCGCATCTGCATATTTTTTAGCTACTGCATCCCAGTTTATAACATTGAAAAATGCTGAAATATAATCTGGTCTTCTATTTTGATAATTTAGATAATATGCATGTTCCCAAACATCTATTCCTAAAATCGGAGTTCCTTCTGAACATCCACAAGTTGTTGCTCCTGGAATTAATGGGTTATCTTGATTTGCAGTTGAAGTTACTTTTAATTTTCCATTTTTATTTACAACAAGCCAAGCCCATCCAGAACCAAATCTTGTTGCTGCGGCTTTTGAAAATTCTTCTTTAAATGTTTCAAAACTTCCAAATGCTTCATTAATTTTTTCTGCTAGTTCGCCTGTAGGTTCTCCACCAGCGTTAGGCCCCATTATTTCAAAATATAAATTATGATTATAGAAACCTCCTCCATTATTTCTAACAGCTCCACGTATACTTTCTGGTAATATTTCTAAATTTTCCAAAATTTCCTCAATCGGTTTTTCTAAAAATTCTGGTGCATTATTTTTTAACGTATCATTCAAGTTATTAGTGTAAGTTGCATGGTGTTTCCCATAATGGATTTCCATTGTTTTTGTGTCAATATTTGGTTCTAAAGCGTCAAATTTATAAGATAATTCTATTTGTTTAAACATTTTTATCACTCCTAATCTATTGTTATGATACATTTTAGCATATTATTTTTATAAAATCAATAAAAATTTATATTTTTTATGAATTTGTTATTATTACAATTGTGAATAATTACTCTTTTATAATATATCCAACACTTCTTACAGTTTTTATAATTTTTTGATCAAATCCTTTATCTATTTTTGATCTCAAGAAATTAACATATACATCTACAATATTACTTTCTGAAACAAAATCTATATCCCAGATTTTTTCTGAAATCATAGTTCTTGTAAGAACTCTATTTTTATTTCTTAAGAAATATTCAAGCAGTAAAAATTCCTTGTTTGTTAATTCTATTTCTTTTCCATCACGTTTAACTTCTCTATTCGCAGGATTTAATGTCAAATCATAAGCTGTCAAAATTCCCATTTCATCTTCAGTCAACCGCTTGTTCAAAATTCTAACTATAGCTCTGAATTTAGCTGAAAGTTCTTCCAGTCTAAAATCATTATAAACATAATCGTCTATCCCTTTTAATAAGGCTTCCGTTTTAGCATATCTATCATCTTGCTCAATTGCCATCAAAATATAGCTTTGCTTCTTGTATCTCAATATTCTTTCTATTGCCAATGGAAAATCTTCTATAGAACTAATATCTAAAAAAGAAATATCAAGTGATTCTGTTTTTAGTGCATCTAATAACTGTTCTTCATTTTCTGCCAATATAACATTGAAACTTAATTCTTTTAATAATTGACCTACAACCATTCTTGTTTTTTCATTTTTATTGAATACTAATACTTTCATTTTTCTATTGTATAATAACATTGTCTAATAACTATGTTACTATGCTTCTCCTTTCTTTCTTATTTACCTTTCCAATTCTAATTTTTCGATTATTCTAGCAATCACATCATTCATTTTTCTCGATGCTACGGAATCATTTGAAATAAATGGTAATCCGTTATCACTAGACTCTACTATATTTTCATCTAATGGTATTGAACCTAGAAAGTCTGTTTTTGTTTCCATGGACATTTTTTCTGCACCATTTTTTTTAAAAATATTTATTTCCTTTTGACAATCAGGGCAAATAAAACCACTCATATTTTCGATTATTCCAAGCACATTTAAGTTAATTAATTTAGCAAAATTTATTGCTCTTGTAGAATCCAGTAAAGAAACCTTTTGCGGAGTTGTAACAATTACCGCTTTTGAATCTGTTCCGATATTCTGTGCAATGCCTAATGTTTCATCGCCTGTTCCCGGTGGAAGATCAACTATGAGAAAATCAATTTCGCCCCATTTAATTCCTTCCAGCATTTCCATTATTGCTGTAATTTTTTGTGGTCCTTTCCATACTACTGGTGAATTATCTGGAACAAAAAAGCTAAGAGATGATATATGTAAATTTTCTGTTATTTCTAATGGTTCAGAAATCTTTGAAAGCTTCACTCCTTCTTTTCCAAACATAATTGGAACATTAGGTCCATGTAAATCAGCATCAAGAACACCAACTTTATATCCTCGTAATGATAATCCATAGGCTAAATTAATAGCCGTCGTTGTCTTCCCGACTCCACCTTTACCGCTCATTACCACAATTTTATGCTTAATTTGGGACATATTGGAATCAATTCTCTTTTTTCGTTCTATCAAAGCTGTATTAGTTTGCATTCATTCCTCCTTACTCTAAAAATATTTTAATTTTATTTAATTTCCCTATTTTAATTAAAACATAAACTTAGAAAAAATACAAGCTATTTTTTAAAATTTTTTCAAAAAAAATTAATATTTTTGTTATTATAAATAAATTATATCTTTATATAAAAATAAAACTGGACTAATTTCAATCTTTTTTATATAATATACTAAAACTGTCTTGAAAAAAATCCAAAAAAGTTTAAGATTTTAAAATTATAGTTCAGTTTTTTTATTATTAATCAATTATAAGAAAGGAATAAATTATGAACATTCACTTAAAGTTAAACATTAGAAGAATATTATTATTTTTTATGCTAACTTTTGCACTCGTATGTAAAACGAATAAAGACAAATATTTCTGGTACTCACCAAGAGAAGTTATTTCCAACGTAGATAAACTGCAGCCTGGTGATATCCTTATTTTATCAAAGAAACCAACTTTACGTTCAATGTGGGGGCATGCAGCCGTCCTAAACGAACATAAAAAAGTGGTTGAATTTCCGTCTTATTCTGCTGGATATAGCGAAAGCCCTCTTTATGTCTGGCAAACTCTAAACCGAAAAATCGCAATTTTTAGACTAAAAGGAATTGATGATAAATTTAAAGCCGCACTATTTAAAGAAATTGACGAAACTACTACTAAACCTTATGGAATAACTTTTCATAAAAATTTTGATAAAAGATTATATTGTTCACAATTTATATATATTGTATTCAAAAAAGCTGGAGAAAAGATAGGACGTGAAGTAAATCTTGATTCTAACGGAGGTGGATGGGTTATGCCTTTTG
This sequence comes from Leptotrichia buccalis C-1013-b, assembly GCF_000023905.1. NCBI lineage: Bacteria > Fusobacteriati > Fusobacteriota > Fusobacteriia > Fusobacteriales > Leptotrichiaceae > Leptotrichia > Leptotrichia buccalis. The sequence continues at coordinate 1,348,471 of NC_013192.1, forward strand.
ATATTATGGATTCTCCATTATTAGAAAATATTTCACTTTACAGCACTGAATCTCCAAAATCAGCAAATTAATTGGCAAAATCGAATAAATTAAGAAATTATAGTTTAAATTAACATTTATAAAGAAAAATATAAAGAAAAAACTGTTAAATAGAATTTATTTTCTTTAATCAATAAATAATATTATTGTTTAGATAAAAAATTTTCTATAAAACAGTTTTTTTTGTTATTTTAAAAATTTTAAATTTATTTTTATTAAATATGAAAATTAGAAATTTCTTCCAGTTCTGTCAAATCATATGGTGTTCCTTGGTAAACATGATGATTTACCCAGTTTGAAAATAATAGATTTGCATGAGCTCTCCATACAAAAAGCGGCTCTTTGCTTGTATCATCATCTGGATAGTAATTAAATGGGACTTTTATATTTTTTCCTAATTTTAAATCTCTTTCGTATTCTTTGGCAAGCGTCATTCTGTCATATTCCAAATGTCCCATAATAAATATGTTACGTTTATCTCTGGTTCTTACAATGCTCACTCCCGCCTTTTGAGAATTTGCTATAATTTCCAATTCAGGCACTTTTTCAATATCTTGGGCATGTACTTCAGTATGTCGTGACTGCGGCATATTAAACACTTCGTCAAATCCACGTAACAGCATTGTATGATAAATATCAATTTTTAAAGGATAAATTCCAAAAAGTTTTTCCTTCAAAGGATATTTCTGTATTCCATAGTGATAATAAAGTGCTGCTTGTGCTCCCCAGCAAATACACATTGTTGAATAAACATGAGTTTTACTCCATTCCATTATTTTGGAAAGTTCTTTCCAGTAAATGACTTCTTCAAAAGGAAGGTTTTCTACCGGTGCTCCAGTTATAATAAGACCATCAAAATATTCATTTTTTATATCTTCAAAAGTTTTATAAAAATTAGACATATGTTCCTTTGAAATATTTTTTGATACATACGATGTCATTTTTAAAAAAGTTACTTCCATTTGAAGTGGAGTATTACTAAGTAATCTTAACAATTGGGTTTCCGTTTCAATTTTTGTAGGCATTAGATTTATTATTATAAATTTTAAAGGACGAATATCTTGCGACAATGCCCTATTTTCATCCATTACAAAGATGTTCTCCTTTGCTAAAATATCTACAGCCGGTAAGTTATTTGGTATTTTTATAGGCACTGCATATTCTCCTTTCTGTTATTTTATCTAAAAATTGAGTTATAAAATGCTTATTAATGCATAGAAATATGCATAGGAATTATAATCAGAAGTAATAATACCAAATTCATCATTACCATTACTAATGTAAAAATATTTCTCTTAGATTGTCTTTTATTATCATCTGTTTCATTATTGTTTATTTTAACTAATATGAAATATGAACAAACCATTAATCCTGCTTTTAAATAAGTGTATATTGTTATGAAAACTGAAAAAAATAATGCAGTAATAAGGAAATAGTTTAAGAAATAAGGATTGATTATACTTCTAACAATAACATATAATAGAGTCATAAATTCTGGTAAGAATGAAAATACTAACCATCTAATTGTCTCCGATTGGTTTAAGCTTTTTTTCTTCATTAATTAAAGTCTCCCTTCATAAAATTAATTAACTTTCCCTAAGTGCCAATGGCATTGTGAAATACAGTGATTTATCATTATCTTCATCTCTTACAATTACTGAACTCTTGTTATTTAACAATTCTAGAACTGTAACTTTCCCTTCAATTGTAGAAATGTAGTCAAGCAAAAATTTGACATTTAATGAAATTTTTAAATCCTCACCCTCCTGAATTGTTACAATTTCCTCTTTTATCTGTGCATTTTCACTTGTTCCAGTAAGCAACAGCTTGTTATTGGCAAAATTGAATATTCCACCATTTTTAGATTCCTTATTTTCTCTTACAAATATAGAAGTTCTTTTTAATACTGATAAAAAGTCCTTTGTATTTAATAATATTTTTTTATTATGCTGAGAATTATTTAAAATTGACTTGTAATCTGGAAATTGCAGATCAATTGTACGAGTCAAAATTTCCACATTTGAAAATTGGAAAAATACTTTTGAACCATCTGATTTTAAAGTTATATTTTCTTCATCTATCAGTTTCATAATTTTGACTAATCCATCAATTGTTTTTAACGGAACACTTAAACTAAGGTTTTCTTTCCCTTTTTGACTTTCTTCCAAATCCTCTTCAATGTAGGTTAATCTATATGTATCTGATGAAATAAGTTTTAACTTATCCTCTTCAATTTCGACTCTGATACAGTTTACAGCAAGATTTTCTGGATTTGTGGAAGCCGAAATTTTTACGTTTTCAATATTATTTAATAATTTTTGTTTAGAAAAAATATACTCAACTCCAGTATTTAATGGTGATTGAGTAGGAAAATTTTCAGCATTATATAATGAAAATTCGGTATTTGTTGAACTTGATTGAATTATCAATTTTCCATTTTCTTCAATTAAAGTAATTTTTTCATCAGAAATTTGCTTCAAAAATTCTTCAATTAATTTGTGTTTTATAACTATTTTCCCATCTTCTTCCACCTGTGCCTCTATTTCTGTATTTATGGTCAATTCCAAGTCAGTTCCTCTTAAAATTGCCTTTTCATCCTTTGTTTCAATATAAATTCCAGAAAGAACTTCTCTTATTTTATTTTCACTTACTGCATTTTCTACTATAGTTATAGCTTTTAATAATGATTTTCTGTTTACAATTATGTGTAACATATTTCACCTCTCCTTTTTATAGTATATCCTTGTACTCTTCCAAATGTTCCTTTAATTTTGTGATAGCTTTTTTCTCAATCTGTCTGACTCTTTCACGTGTAATCCCCATCTGCTCACCGATTTCCTTTAATGTGTGAATCTTATTATCATATAATCCGTAACGATATTCAAGAATCTTTCTTTCACGCTCATTTAGAATCCTTTCCAGTAATTCTCTCATTTCTAGCAATTGATCTTCTTTTATAATTTTATCCTCTACGTCATCATTTTTTCCAATAACGTCTTCCAGATAAATATTATCTCCTATCGTTTCATTTAATGACATTATATCCTGAAATTCCCCCAAAAGCAAAATAATTTTACTTTCCTTCAAATCAACCTTTTTTGCAATGTATTCTGTTGATGGAGCTTCACCGTGAATAGCAGTATAATCCTTTATAGCTTTGTTTACTTTTGATAACTGTTCATATTTGTAAGACGGTATACGTATATCGCGTCCTATATTAATAATAGCTTTTTTTATTGCCTGCTTTATCCACCATACTGCGTATGTACTAAACCTATGCCCTTTTTCATAATCAAACTTATTTATAGCTTTTATCAAGCCAATATTACCCTCACTAATTAAGTCAATTAAAGGAAGCCCATTTCCAAGAGATTTTTTTGCTGTGCTTATCACTAATCTTAAATTTGACAAAATTAGTAACTGCCTTGCCTGTTCATCATTGTCTTCCCTAATTCGTCTTAACAGCTCATACTCCTCTTCCTTTGAGAGCAAATCAAATTTTTGAATATCACTTAGATATAACGACATTAAGTTTAAGTTGTTATCTTCCATTACCTCACTCCAATTTTATTTTTTAATATATTAATTTAGAAATTCTGATTTTAAATCCCTGCTCATAAATGTAGATTCCAGTTCCGAAACTGGTTTTCCTTCATAAATTACTTCGTAAAGTGCTGTAAAAATAGGTGCTTTTAAATTATTTTCCTTAATAATTTTATAAAGTGCCTTTATTGTTTCTGCACCTTCTGAAACCATGTTCATATGTGAAATTATATCTTCTATTTTTTCACCTTGCCCCAGCTTTTCTCCAACATATCTATTTCTACTATGCTTACTTGTACAAGTTACAATAATATCTCCAAGCCCTGATAATCCCATAAATGTTTTAGGATTAGCATTGTAATATTTTGCAATTTCAAACATTTCATTGATTCCACGAGTTATAAGAGCTGCCTTTGTATTATCTCCATAACCCATTCCATCAGCAATTCCTGCTGCGATTGCAAGACAGTTTTTTAATGCTCCCGCAAGTTCGGCTCCCATTAAATCTGTTCCTGTATATACTCTAAAATACAGATTACTGAATGTTGTCTGTACAGTTTTTGCAGCTTCTTCATTTTCAGATACGGATAATATGGCTGACGGTAATTTTTGCGCTACTTCTTCAGCGTGTGTAGGCCCTGCTAGTAAAACATAGCTGTATTCCTTATGTTCAAGCTCTTCAGCCACCATTTCAGAAATTCTTTTTTTTGAAGCAATTTCCAGCCCTTTTGCAACATTTACCAGTATTATATTATAATTTAAGAATTTTTTCAATCTTTTTAAAATTGTTCTTAAAAATTGAGTTGGAGTTGCTAATAATAGAATATCTATTTTACCATATTTTTCAGGATTTTCAAGTACTTCTCCATAATCATCTACAACATTTAAATTGTCAGGCAGTTTTATATTTGTCAAAAATTGTGGATTTTCCTTTGTATTACGGATAACTTCCCTAACTTTTTCATTATGTTCCCATAAATACACATTGTGCCCATTTTCTAGCAATAATTTTGAAAGACAGGTTCCCCAGCTTCCACCACCAATAACCAGTACATTTTTATTCTTCATCATTATCTCCCTTCCTTTCTTTTATAAATTTAATTACTGTCTCAGAATTTTAAATATTATATATAATAATTTTTTATTTTTTATTTTTTAAAGTAAATTTTGATTCAGTTCCATTTTTTAATCTTTCAATATTGCTTCTATGCTTTACTGTAATCAAAATTGCTATTAAAATGCCCAAAATGGTATATATTCCCTGATGATACAGAAAATATATAAAAATTGGAAGTGATATTGCCGCAAAGATTGAAGAAAGTGAAACATATCGTAAAATTCCAAAAATTACAAAAAATACAATTGCAGCAAATAATATTGCTTTCGGTACAAGTACAAGAAATACTCCAAGTGTCGTTGCAACAGCTTTTCCACCTTTAAAATTTATAAAAATAGAAAATACGTGTCCTAAAATTGCACAAATTCCTACTAATACATAATCTAAATGTGAAATTTTTGTGAGTTCTTCAAAAAAATTTACTTTCAGCAAAATTGCCACTAATGTTGGAACTAATCCTTTTGAAACATCTAATACTAATGTTAAAATACCTAATTTTGCCCCCAGAACACGAGCCGCATTTGTAGAACCTGTATTTCTGCTTCCATGTTCACGTATATCTATTCCTTTAAACACTTTTCCTATCCAAAGTGCATTTGGTACGCTCCCTAAAATATAGGAAATTACCATTAATAAAATTGTAACCATCTTTATTCCTCTTTATTTAATATTTTCATTTTTTTTATCTTTTTTATTCTCAATCATTTCTTTATATTCCAATATATTATTTTCACTTTGAATCATTTTGTCAAAAAATTTTTTCTCTTTATACAAAAATCCTAAAAGTATTACAAAAAACAGTAAATCAGTAAACGGCTGTGCATACCACACACCATCAAGCTTCCATATATTTGAAAAAATTATAACGATTAACAGGAATATGACCACTTGCCTTAATAAATTCAATGTAACTGAATATTTTGAACGTCCAGTTGCCTGAAAATAATTTGGCACAGTTATTCCAAAAGATGAAATGATTACCAGTGAAAAATAGATTCTAATTGCTTTTACCCCTTCTCTTAAGCCTTCAGGTGTACTTTTTTCATTGAAAAATAAGATTAGCTCTTTTGGAATGAGCATTACTATTACCCAAAAGACAAAAGACAGCATAACTCCAGCATTTATAGCTGTCATTAAGGATTTTTTCACTCTTCTGAAATTTTTTGCTCCATAATTAAATCCAATTATTGGCTGTACAGCTTGTGAAACTGAATAGACGCTCATTGTCATAATTGGCAGATATGAATTTATTATTGTCATAACAGCTACACCATAAGTTCCTCCATAAGTATCTACAATTTTATTTGTTACAAGTCCCACAGCGGAACTTGCAGCTTGTAATAAAAATGGCGACATTCCTATTGAAAAAATATCCTTTACTATTTTAGGTTCCAGTTTTAATTTAGAAAATCTTATAGTAATTACACTTTCCTTTTCCAGCTTAAATCCAAACATATCAATTCTAAATGGAGATTTACCTGCAATCAAGAACCATAAAACAAACACCGCCGACAATACATTTCCGATTAAAGTTGCATAGGCAGTCCCTTCAATTCCAGTATGCATAATCATTACTGCCACATAATCCAAAACAATGTTTACAACTGCACCAATTAACATTGAAAACATTGCAACTCGTGGCGCTCCTGCGGCATTTAGCACATTTGTCAATCCGAATGAATAAAACAAGGGCAATATTGCCAATAGAATTATTTGCAAATACGCTCTTGCATATGGCAATGTTTCATTGTTTGCACCTGAATATCGAAGAACTGTGTCAATATTTAACATTAGAAGAACATACAATGCTATTCCTAAAATTGCAAATAAAGTTACTGCATTTCCCAATATTTTTTTTGCATCACCTTTTTTCCCCTGCCCAAGCCTAATTGAAATGATGGTTCCAGCTCCAACTCCAATAAACATTGAAAAGGCAATAATTAACATAACAATATAAAACGCTATTCCAGCACCAGCGAGCGCTTTTTCGCTAATCTTTCCTACAAAAAACCTGTCTACAATATTATACAGTACAACAGCTGCCGAACCTATAAGTGTCGGTATGAAATACTTTATAAATAATCCTATTATAGAACCATTTAGCAGTTCCTCACGTTTCTTTTCCATATTTTTTCCTTTTTTAATAAATTAATCTATTTAGATTATTTATCCTTTAATAAATAATTAGCAATTTTTTCTAAAACCCCAGAATTACCCAATTTTTTTCTTTCATTTTTTAATTCCAAAACAATTTTTTCCTTATTTTTTTCCATAATTTCAATTTCTTCAAGTAATTTTTCCACTGAAAAATCTTCCTGCAGAAGTTCCTTAAAAATTTCTTTATTCGCATTTAAATTAGTAAGAGTTATATATTTTATCTTTACTATGTTTCGTGCTATAAAGGCATTAATTCTGGATGTTTTGTAAACTACAATTACTGGAAGTCCCATTAGGGAAATTTCAAATGTAACTGTTCCAGAAGTTGCGATTGCAAATTTACAGTCTTTTCGAATTTTTTTTATTTCATCGAAAGTTATTTCCAGATTAGGAATTTTAGAAATATTAATTTTATGTTCCTTTTCAAAACTTTCTATATATTTTAAATGTTCTTTGCTTGCCAGTTTCATCAAAAATTTCTCATTTTTAACTTTTTCATTTTTAATTAATTCTATAATTACTGGCAAAAATTTTTCCATTTCCTGTCGTCTGCTTCCTGGAAGCAGTAATATTTTTTCTCCAAGTTTATCCGAAAATTCATATTTATCAACAAACGGATTTCCAAAATATTCTACTTTTAATCCTTTTGACTCATCTTTTTTTAATCCATTATCATAATATTCTTTTTCAAATGGAAAAATCACGATAACATCATCAAATTTTTTCAATTTTTCAATCCGCTTTTTTCCCCAAGCCCAGACTTTAGGCGGGATATAATAAATCATTTTTAAATCTTGCAATTTCTTTTCCTGAATTTTTTTCTTCAATAATTTAAAAAATTTTAGATTAAAACCTCCAAAATCAACAAAAATGACAGTTTCTATCCCATTTTTTCTAATAAATTCTAAATATTCCCCAGCCTTTTTTGTGAAATATCGATATTTTTTCAATGCTTCCACAAATCCCATAATATCATTATTTTTTATATGATTTATTGCCTTTACTCCTGCCTTTATGGACTTGTCTCCCACCACACCAAAAAATTCTGTATTTTTGTTCTTTTTTCTCATTTCTTCAACTATATATGATGCATGCAGGTCGCCTGACATTTCCCCACAGGAAATAAAGATTTTTTTAGTTTTCATTTTTGATAAACCTTTATTATTTTTCATATTTTACCTTTTATTATTCCTAGTAAACTAAAATTTTATTCCTTTTATAAAAATTTTATTTTTATTTGCAAATTTTATAACTTCCTCTTTATCAATAAATAGCATTTTATCGGCTTCTATAACGATTCCACGTCCATTAATCTCTGCTATTTTTTTTATTGTTTCAAGTCCAATTGTCGGCATATCTATCCGATAATCCTGATTACGCCTTGCCATTTTTACCACAATACAGTTTTTCCCTGCAAGCTCTCCACCACGTAAAATTGCCTTGTCTGTTCCTTCCACACCTTCCAGCGCGATAACCGATTCATCTTTTACAACAACAGTCTGTCCTGCGTCAATATCCGTTAGCATTCTTGCAGCTTCGATTCCAATTTTGATTGTTTTTTCTTCATCCTTGCTTGGCGAAACTTTTGTATAAATTTCATTTCCTGCGATATATTCGTCCATCAGATAATTTTGCGGTAAAACTTGGATATTTTCTGATTCGATAAAATCAATTATCGCCTTTAAGATATTTTTGTCTTTTTTATTTTTTGTGGAAAGTAATATTTTGGTTGCTGTCAAATCAAATTTTAAATTGGAAAAAATAAGATTCTTTTCAACTTTTCCAAGCATTACTAAATGAGACACTCCACTTTTCTTAAAATATGAAATTATTTTCCCAACTTGGGCTACACTGTATTTTACAGAATTTTTATGATTTTTTACACTTTCTTCCACACTATCAAATAAATAAACTGAAAATATCTCAACTCCTTGTAAAAGGCATTGATTTAGAAATAATTCAGGAAGTTTTCCATTTCCGGCAATTAAACCCACTTTTTCTATTTTCATTATTTTCCTCTTAAAATATCTATATAAAAAATTAACTCAAAATAAAATATAGATTATTTTGAGAAATTTTTACTTTGTTATGTTTCTTGTGTTACTTTCTTCAAATATTCAAATAATTTTTCTTATCTGTATTTTTTTATCTTGTAATACCTCTTTTACTTTTTCGTATAAAATTTACAAGATTTTGTGCTTCTTCATATTGTCCATAATCCCGTTCAACAGTCTGAAGCGCTTCTTCCAGTTTTAATTTTTTCTTGAATATGATTTTATACAGTTCTCTTAGCCGTTTTATCTGTTCCTGTGAGAATCCTCTTCGCTGAAGTCCTACAATATTGATGTAAACAGCTCTTGCCTTATTCCCTTCTGAAAGCATATATGGGACAACATCCTGATTTACAGCAGAACATCCACCAATCATAGAGTGTCTTCCAACCCTTGTAAACTGATGCACAGCAGTAAGCCCACCTACCACAGCATAATCTTCCACTTCCACGTGACCTGCAAAAGTCGCAGCATTGGCAAGTACACAGTTATCTCCAATTATACAGTCGTGGGCAATATGGACATATGCCATTACAAGCGTATTATTCCCAATTCTTGTTTCATATTTATCAGTAGTTCCACGATGAATTGTAACAAATTCACGAATTTTATTATTATTTCCAATAACAACTCTTGTTTTTTCCCCTGCAAATTTTAAATCCTGCGGATCTTTTCCAATTGACGCAAAAGAAAAAATATAGTTATTTTCTCCAATAATCGTTTCTCCTTCAATTACAACGTGCGATTCTACAACAGTTCCATTTCCAATTGTCACTTCTGAACCTATAATTGAGTAAGGTCCTATTTTCACATTCTCTCCAAGTTTAGCATTTGGGTCAACAATTGCCGTTGGATGTATATCTAAAGCCATAAACATCATACCTCTTATCGTTTTTATCTTTTATTTTGTAACTTAATTTTAAAGCAGTTTGAGTGTATTAACTAATTATTATAAATCCTGTACTGAAAATTTCAAATCAGCTTCACTTACAACTGTACCGTCCACTATACATTTCCCACGGGCAACGATTACATTGCTTTTAACTTTTATTTTTTCTACTTCCAATCTCAATTGATCACCTGGAACTACGGCTCTTCTAAATTTACATTTGTCAATTGACATAAATAAAGGTATTTTTCCTGGTTCTAACATTAATAGCCCTACAGCTTGCGCCAATGCTTCTATTTGTAAAACTCCTGGCATTACTGGTTTTCCTGGAAAATGTCCTTGAAAAAATTCCTCGTTCATTGTAATATTTTTTATTGCAACCAAAGAATCAGTCCCATTTTTTTCAATAACTTTGTCCACTAATAAAAATGGATATCTGTGTGGCAATATTTTCATAATATCTTCTATGTTCATAACTGTTTCCATATTTTCTGTTTCCTCCTGAATTAATATTTTTTATTTAATTATAGTATAGCCAATTTTTCAAAAATTAAATTTAAATATATATATATATATATATTTAATAATAATTGTTAACTTTACTAATTTAATTTTAAAACTAACTAGCTATATTTTACAAACTTTTAATTGGTAACTACATTATATTTGATTTTCTTATAAATTACAAGTATTTTTCACCTTTTTTAAAAATATTTTTTTGCAATCATTTCTGTTAATCTTGAATTTACATAATGCCCTGCTTTTATTGCGATAATATGAGCTTGTAACGGTCTTCCCAGAACATACAAATCTCCCACTATATCCAAGATTTTATGCCGCACAAATTCATCAGGATATCTTAGACCCTCAGGATTCAAAGGTCCATTTGCTCCAACTACAACAGCATTTTCCAAACTTCCTCCCAGAGCAAGATTATTTTTTTTCAAAAACTCAATTTCATAATCAAAAGCAAATGTTCTGCATCTTGCAATATTTTCCATGTAATTTTCCAGATTTACTTCAATTTCAAAATATTGTGACTTTAAGAAACTGTGGTTAAAATCAATCGTATAAGATATTTTAAAATTGTCGTAAGGCAATGCCATCACATATTTCCCAGCCTTCTCATCAGAAAATATGACAGGTTCTTTAATTACAACAGGCTCTATTTCACTTTCCAGCTCCACAATTTCAGCTTCTAATAATTTTTCAACAAATCCAGCTGAACTTCCGTCCAGAATAGGCAACTCATTTCCTGAAATTTCAACTAGAATATCAGTTATCCCAGTAACTGAAAGTGCCGATAGAAAATGCTCAATTGTATGAACTTTTACATCATCTTCATTCCTGATGTTAGTTCCTCTTTCCAAGTCAAACAAATTTCTGTAATCAACTTTCACAATGTTATTTTTACCAGCCACATCAACTCTTTTAAAAATAATCCCCTGCTCACCGCTCTCCTGACCATTTGATTTCAAAGCCAATTTTATCTCTTCACCTTTGTGAAGTCCAATTCCTGATATTTCTACCGTATTTTTAATAGTTTTTCTCTTCATATCAATTCTCCGTTTACTAAAAATATTCTTACTTTTTCTAAAAATATTATATCATAAAATCATATATTTTTCTTTTTATTATTTATTTAAAATCTATGAAAAATAATTATTTTGTTAAAAAAATATTTTAAGATTGTATATTTATTATGGTAATGATTATAAAAATCTGAAAATTTAAATTTATATTGAAATAAAATAAATTCTACAAAAAATAATAAAAAATAATATGGTATAATATAAGTAAATGATAAAAATATTCAGATTTGCAAAATAAGAACTAAAAATATATAAAATAAGGAGGAATTAGTATGTTTCAAAAATCTGAAAAAAAATTTATGAAAAGGAAAAGGTACAATAAAAAAATGTTCATTTTTCCTTTAATTGTTTGTGGTATCGGACTTATTATCTGTTTTATTGTTATTAGATTATTCCCAGATCCTTTGAATCCATTTGGAATTACAGGAATTATAGTGCTTAACTTAGGAACAATGTTGTTTTTTAACGCTTTAGTCAAGGAAAGGTATCGTTTAAAATTAAAACTATATTTTCCGCTGAACATGATTTTTCCAGCATATCGAATTGTGAAAGACTATGATCAGTTAACAAGTGACTTGAGTTCCTTTAAAGAAGTTTATAGTGACTTTATGAATAATGTAGACAGTAATAAAAGCAATAGCAGAATACAGGATTATGCCACACAAATGTTATGGCACTGCATTTATCTTCAAAAAAAACGTATGGAAAAACTAGGGGTACAGATAGATCTGGAATCCAGCAGACTTTCCTACTCATTATGTCCAGTTCGTTCTACTGTTTATTTTGATGGCAGATATAATGTCAATAATGTGTATGAAGAAATCTATGCTGTAAAAACTTTCCGTCATAAAAACCATAATATAAAAAAAGTTTATAATAAAGAAGTTGCCCATTACACATTTCTATCTGCAAAAAATGTGGGAAAAGGTGAAGTAGTATGTCCAAATTGTGGTAGCATTTCATCTAGAAGTAATTTGATTGATGGTTGTGATTTCTGTGGAACAAAATTTACCATTGAGGATTTAGATAATAGAGTAGCCAGCTTTGGATTCCGTCGTGATTTTCTAGTAATTGAAAAAAAACGTGAAGCAATAAAAAAAGTAATTTATCCATGGATTTTTTTTATTGCAATACTATCACATGCTTATTCAGGATTTCTTATTTTTTTTCTCCGTAATAGCAATCCTAATCTTTTTTTACGATTTTTATTATCATTGTTGGTTGCAGCTATGTTTGCATCTGTTGCATTTGTCCCTTTAATCTTTTCAATATGGTTTATTATACCTGTTGTTATTTTTTTCAATCTTTGCTTTAAATTCTTAAATAATGCCTTATATTCCAAACTTGTTTACCGTTCAAAAGAAGAGCAGGATCAAGAAAATAGAATGGCTCAGAAAGTGAGAAAAAGCGATCCGCTATTTTCTATCCAAAGTTTCTTTGGAGGAGTTCAAAATAAACTTTATGCAATTCATTTTGCAGTTAAAAAGAATCAGATTAATGCCTTTTCCGATTTAGAGCTTTCAATCAATTTATTAGAAAAATATGAAAAAGTCGTTGATATTGAAACAGTGTCCTTGTCTATGACTTCATATAGAATAGAAGAAGGTATTCAAATTGCAACCGTAATTGCATATTTATTACTTAGAAAATTTGAAAACAATAAGATAAAAACCAAAAAAGAATTTTTGAAAATACAACTTGAAAAAAGTGAACACTGCAAAACACAAGCGGTTTGTGGTCCATCTATTTTAAAATGTAAAAAATGTGGAGGCAATTTATCTCTCTTAGAAGGTAAAATTTGTAAATTTTGTGGAAATGAACTGGATATGAGAGAACACGACTGGGTAATTACAAAATACGATAGCATGGATAAATGGAAAAATCATCAGTAATTTTTATTATTAAATTACAGTTAAAACAATAGAAATATCGTTTTTTGTACAATAATAATTTTTCTAACTAAAAACTAAAAAATTTATAAAGGAGTATCAAATGCAGATAGACAGGTTATTCCAAATAGTTCTCATATTGCTAAATAAAAAAACTATAACTGCAAAAAAATTATCCGAACATTTTAATGTATCAATCCGAACAATATACAGAGATATAGAAGCTTTGAGCTTTGCCGGTATTCCAATTTATTCATTAAGAGGAAAAAATGGCGGAATTAGATTATTAGAAAGTTATATTCTAGATAAATCCCTACTTTCTTCAAAAGAACAAAATGAGATTCTTTATGCTTTAGAAAGTTTAAAGGCTTCTAATTATCCAGATGTTGATGAAGTACTAAAAAAATTAAACCTTATTTTTAACAAGTCTTCAGATGACTGGATAGAGGTTGATTTTTCCAGATACGGCTCTAACGATAACACTTTATTTAACAATATAAAAAAGGCTATATTAAACAGTCAGGCAGTAAAATTTACTTATTTCAATACTAATGGTGAAACTTCCCAAAGAACTGTCAATCCATTAAAAATCTGGTTCAAGGAAAAAGCCTGGTACTTATTCGCTTACTGTCAAAAAAAGAATGAGATCAGGCAATTCAAAATAAACAGAATAAAAAATTTAACTTTAACAAATGAATATTTTGAAAGAAGATCGATAAATTATAATATAAATAGCAACGACAATGATATTCCTAAAAAAATTGTAAAAATAATTGTAGAAGTAGATAAATCACAAGCATATCGTGTTTATGATGAATTTTCAGAAAAAAATATAAGCAAGACAGAAAATGGAAATTTTAAAGTAATAATGGAAAATTATGAAAATGAATGGCTTTATGGATATTTGCTTTCTTTTGGGGAATATTTAAAAATTATAACTCCTGAAAGAATAAAAAATATTTTATCACATAAAATTGAACAAATGAGAAAAAATTATCTATAAATAACAAATATATAAATTTTGAATATGACATACTGTAGTCATATTTCTTCTGCTATAATTAATTCAAATAAATTTAATAAGAGGTGATATATTATGAATTATGAAATTATACAAATGAACAAAAAAACTTTCATTGGATTTAAAACTCGAATAAAAGATGACGGAACAATACCTGAAAAAATTAGAAACTTATGGAAAAAATTATATTCTGAAAATGGAATAAACAGTATTAATAATCGAATTAACAATAATTCCATTGGAATGTATTATAATTACAATAATAAAAATGGATTTGAATATGATTTTTTTGCTGGGTGTGAAACAAATAATATTATTGAAAAAATTCCTGAAAATATGGTAAAAATAGACATACCTGAAGGAAAATATGCAAAATTTATTATTTTTGGAAACCCTGAAAGAGCAGTTAGTGAATTTTGGATTAATTTCTGGGAGAAATTTGAAAAAGAAAGTTCTGAGATAAGAAATTATACTTATGATTTTGAAGAATATATTGATGGTGATGATTATGAGAATATGGAAATTCATATTTATATTGGAATAAAATAAATTTGAATTTTATTTTTGTTATTTAGAAACAAATCTATATAAATACAGTTGCTCTACTTAATACTAAACCTCATTTAAATAACGAATTTATTACAAACTTTTTAATAAAGAATATAAACTTAATATTTTCAAGTAATTTAAGATATAATTTTAATCTTTTCAACAGAGTCTAGTATAAACTAATCCGTCGGAGCATTTTTCTGTGCTGGCAAAACTGTCTGAGCATAGTGAGTTTTTTGTCAGTACAGAAAATGTCGTAGCCTAGCCATAGGTTATTGCGTAGCAATCTTGCCACAATTTTAATTATTAGGACAAACCTTTACTGCAAGATAAGGTTTTGCGGCAATGAGCAATCCTACGAAAATAAAAAAGAAAAAAGTTAAATGATTATGAATTAACTATTGAACAATTCTATTATAAAAATTTATTCTCATTTTTAAATGGGGTTTAGTATCAGATACGCCCTAATAAAAAATAATGTGGTATAATACAAGTAAGTAATAAAAATATTCAGATTTGCAAAATAAGAACTAAAAATTATAGAAAATAAGGAGGGATTAGAATGTTTCAAAAATCTGAAAAAAATATTACGAAAAAGAAAAGTTACAATAAAAAAATGTTCATTTTTCCTTTAATTGTCTGTAGTATCGGACTTATTATCTGTTTTATTGGTGGTACTATTGGTGCTAAATTATTCCTACATGATCCTTCTAATCCATTTGTGCTTACAGGAAGTATCGTGCTTAGTTTAGGAACAGCGTTGTTTTTTGATGCTTTAGTCAAGGAAAAGTATCGTTTAAAATTAAAAATACGTTTTCCACTGAAGATGATTTTTTCAGCATACCCAATTTAAATAATTTTTATTATATTTCTTTATTGAACCATACTAATTAATCCAATAATAATTTTTCTAAAAAAAACAAGGGAGCAGTTTATTCACTCCCTATTTTCATATTTTATTTTCAAAATTTCTTATTTATTCAAAATATTATTTATTCTAGCCAACGTTCTTTCTTTACCAATAACCGCAATTACTGTGTACAAATCCGCTCCTCTGGCTTTTCCTGTAATAACCGCTCTAAGTGGCATTAATACTGCCGCTGGCCCTTCTCCAATTTCATCTTGCAATTCGTGCAGAATTTGTTTTGCTTCATCTTCTGAAATTTCTTCATTTAATTTATTGATTTTTTCGATAAACATTTGAATGGATTTTTTACCAGTTTCTGTTTCAAGTGAAGAAGTTAATCTTTCAATTGATTTTCTTTCCTTTTTGTTCATTCCTTCCTCAATTACTGGCAATTCAAATTTATCTTCAAAGTAAATTGCTGCATTTACTGGCAACTCTTTTAAGGTTTGCGATCCTTCTCTTGTAATTTCTACAATTCTTTTTAATTTTGCAAATTCTTCATCTGACAAGTTTTCATTTTCATAATAACCAGCTTGCACAAAATATGGAATTGCTAATTTTGTCAATTCATCCAGATCCTTTAATCTCATGTGATGATTATTTACCCATCCTAATTTAACTAGATCAAATACAGGTCCTCCAAGAGAAATTTTATCAAAAGAGAAATTTTGAATCATTTCATCAATAGTAAAAATTTCCTTATTTTCTCCAAAGCTCCATCCCATAAGTGCAAGGAAGTTTAACAATCCTTCTTTTAAATAACCTTCTTCTTTATAATAGTTTAGTGAAACTGGATTTTTTCTTTTTGAAATTTTAGTTTTGTCAGCATTTCTCAAAAGTGGCATGTGATACCATTTTGGCTCATCCCATCCAAATGCTTTGTATAATTGAATATGCTTAGGCGTAGAAGAAATCCACTCTTCTGCTCTTATAACGTGAGTTATTCCCATCAAATGATCATCAACAATATTTGCCAAATGATAAGTTGGGAATCCATCAGATTTTAATAAAACTTGATCGTCAATTTTACTGTTTTCAAATCTAATTTCTCCTCTTAATCCATCATTTACAACAGTTTCACCTTCATAAGGCATTTTAAGTCTAATAACATAAGGCTCTCCAGCCGCTAATTTTGCTTCCACTTCTTCTTTTGATAAGTTTCTGCAATGACCGTCGTATCCTGGTGCCTGTTTCATAGCCGCTTGTCTTTCTCTTAATTTTTGCAATCTTTCAGCAGTACAAAAACAGTAGTACGCTTCCCCTTTTTCCACCAATTGTTCAGCATAATCCTTATAAATCGAAAATCTTTCTGATTGTCTATAAGGCCCTGCTTCTCCCCCAACATCTGGACCTTCATCATAATTTAGCCCAAGCCATTTCATCGCATCAAAAATTTGCTGTTCTGAATCTCCTGAAAATCTCGTTCTATCTGTATCTTCTATTCTTAAAATAAAATCTCCGCTATTATGTTTTGCAAACGCATAATTAAATAGTCCAATGTAGGCAGTTCCTACGTGCGGATCTCCAGTTGGAGACGGTGCTATTCTAACTCTTACTTTTTTTTCTGACATTTTTTCTTTCGTTCTCCTATTCTATTTATTTTATTTTTTTACAATGATATATTTATTATAATTCTAAACACATATAGTTTCCAAATAAATCTAATATATTTCACATTTAAAATTTAGTCTTGTAAATTATTTTCTATGTATTCTACATATTTTTTAGCACTTTCAACAATTTTTTCCTCACTTAAATCAGGCATTACTCCAAATAACGAATAAATTGGCAATTCAATTCCTTCAACATAATTTATGCTCAATGAAAACGGTGCCAATACATTTTTTATTGTCAAACCGCTTGTTCCATCATATCTTGATGCAATTCCTCCTGCCGTTACTGCAACACCAATTTTTTTCCCTTTAAGCACTTTATCTTCATCATAATAAGCTGCTATAAATACTGTATCTATCCATTCCTTCAATAATGATGGACAGCTAAACCAGTACAAAGGAAACTGCAGTATCAAAGTTCCAGTTTCAGATAATAATTTTAATTCTTTTTCAACATCAATCTTTCCATCAGGATATTTTTCATAAATATTATATATTTCTACATTTGATAGTTTCTCAGCTTCTTCTTTAAAAATTTTATTCGCTCTTGAATTTTCCATATTAGGATGTGCTACAACTATTAATGTTTTTTTCATACTTATTTTTTTCCTTCTTTCTTTCAAATTTTTTATATTGGTTTTATTAATCATTTATTTTCAAAAACCATTATAGTTAATTTCAAAATTTTACTAAATTAAATTACTATATTTTAAAAATTCCTTTTTGCATTATATCATACGAAAATTTATATTTCAATCTTTTTCAAAGTCAAAAAAGAGAACAAATATAACTTTAATATTCTATTTCTTGGCTTTTTTCCAAATTTTTTCAGTCAATTTTAATGACATTTATTTCCCTTTATGTTTTTGTTTCTTTTTCTCCTGTTTCAATAAAAATTTTCTCTGTTTTTCAAGTTCTTTTTCTTGTTTTGTTTTTACTTTTCGTTCCTTTTTATTCTCTTCATATTGTAATTTTAGAATTTCTTCTGATTTTTTCAAAAATTTTTTACTTTGAAGTTCTTTTTTTATTTCTCGTTGTCTCCGTTTTGGATTTTTTGCTTTCTCCCTAAAATTTGACTTCATTTCATTACTAAATCGAAGATTATAAAACTTTTTTAATATAAAATCATAAATTTCATATTCTTTAGGTTCTGAACCAAAAGTTACTTTACAAACTGACAAATTATCATTTTCAAAATTTTCAAAAATTCCTACCCAAAACGGATTTTCAAAAAAAACTGTCAACTTTCCTGAAATCTTTTTCATAATTTCAGCCTCCTTAAAAAAATTTATAATAAAGAATGGACAACCTAAGGAGGCAGGTTACTTACATTACTGCGTCTGGACTACCAACCAGAACTGTGTTTTTATCTTTATCATTCTATATATTATCAAATAAAACTACTCAACAATCTCATAAACTTCCGAAAGTTCTGTTCTAGTTTTCGGAATAATCTCTTCATCTCTGTATCTAAAACTTATAAGATACGAAATTCTATATTTTTTCAAATCAAACACATCTTTTTTTAGAAAAATATTTTCTATTTTAAAATTTTATAGCTCTCTTATATTTAGAAAAACCTTGTCTTAGTGCATCTTTATATTCTTTATCTTCATATTGAATTTCCAAGAGATGAGAATGGTATGCAGCCTGACTAATTCTTTTATTTTGAACTTTATCATAAAATTCAACAAAGATAACTTTATATTTTATTCCTTTATTTTCACACCATTCACCAATGGTATCAATAATATCAGGTCTCCCAAGAGCAACTTCCTTTGCAGTCTGTTCTTTATTTTTTCCATCGGTAATAACTTCTATTATGTAAAATCTGCCATCTTTTGTCGCAGCTGTCAACCCTATTCTCTTAAATTTTTTACGTAATACATCCTTTATTTCCTTTACCTCTTTTTCAGTCAATTGCTTAGAATCATTGGTTTTGGACTTATTAAATTCTGGTATTTTTAATTCCATTAATGCCGTTTCATATTTTGCTTCTGCTTTTTCTAGTTTTTGCAAATATTCTTCCTGTTCTTTTTTACTAAGTTTATCAAAATCAGTTTTTTCCTCTTGATTTTGTTTCGCTTGCTCAGTAGTTGTATTTTTTTCAATTTTTTTATTTTTATCTACGCTATTTTTATTTTTATTTCCACATGAAAATGCCATTACTAAAGACATAATTAAAAAAATTTTTTTCATAAAAATCCTCTTTCTGTCAATAAATTAATTTATAATTACGAAATTTCCTATTTTATTTTTTCAAATCAAACACATCTTTTTTTAGAAAAATATTTCCTATTTTAAAATCTTGTGGCTCTTGCATATTTAGAAAAGCCTTCTTGCAATGCTTTTTTATAATCTTTATCTTCATATTCAATTTCTAAAATACGAGAATGATACATTGACTGACTAATTCGTTTATCTTGTTCTTTGTCAAAAAAAGCAACAAAGATAACTTTAAACTTTATTCCTTTACTTTTACACCATTCTCCAATAGTATCAGTAATATCGGGTCTTTCTATTGCTACTTCTTTCGCAGTTTGTTCTTTGTTTTTAGGATTAGTAACGTATTTACTTATAAAAAATCTTCCATCTTTTGTTACAGCTGTTACTCCTAAATTTTTAAAATTTTTTTTAAGAATTTTTTTTATTTCTTTTATATCACTTTTATTTAATTGTTTTGAATCATCATATCCATTAATTTTTAAATTCATTAATTCTTCTTCATATATTTTTTCTGTTTTATTTCCGACACATGACACCGTTAATAATAAAATTAACGCAATTAAAAGTCTTTTTTTCATTCAAAGCTCCTTTTTATTTTCTTCATATCGTAATTTTAGAATTTTTATAAATTACTCAATTATTTCCAAAACTTCTGTAAGCAGCTGTCTTATCTTTTTAGGTTGCTCTTCATCTCTATACCCAAAACTTACCATTACAGAAACTCCGTATTCATCCAAGTCAAGAAGTTCCATATCTGACAAATATTTTTCGACTTTTTCTTTATTAAATCCTTCAATTGCACAGCTGTCAATTCCCAAATAAGCTGCAACAGTCATCATATTTCCAAGTGCAATATAAGTTTGTTTTGAAGCCCAGTCAAAAAGAGTTCTTTCATTTTCCAATAAATTTAAATGAATTTCTTGAAATTTTGTAAACTTATCTTTCACAGCTTCAAACATCTCATCAGAAACTTTTTTCAAATTTTTCCAATTATCTTCAAAATATTTACTATCCCCAGTAACTCCTTTTCTCGCCAAGAGTATCACAATTTCAGTCGCTCCATTCAAACTGTTTAAAGCTCCCCAAGCAAATTTTCTAAAATCTTCTCTCATTTTTTCATTTCTCAAAAGCAAAAATTTCCAAGGCTCAAGTCCAAAAGAACTTGGCGACAATCTCGCACTTTCTATAATTGTTTTCAAGTCTTCTTCTGCGACTCTTTTTTCTGTACTAAACTTTTTACAGGCATATCTTTTGTTAAATACTTCCAAGATTTCTTCATTTTTTATCATTTCTATCACTTCTTTCTCTATTATGTCTAATTGTTAGAATACATCTGAAAATTCAAAATTTACGTTATTTTTAATTTTTTTCTCTTAAAAATTATAAATTATTACTCAACAACCTCATAAACCTCCGAAAGTTCTCTTCTAGTTTTCGGAGTAATTTCCTCATCCCTATACCCAAAACTCACAAAATACGAAATTCCATATTCCTTCAAATCAAACACACCTTTTTCAGAGAAGTATTTTTCAGCCACTTCTTTATTAAACCCTTCAATCGCACAGCTGTCAATCCCAAGAGCTGCAGCCATATTCATCATATTTACCATTGCAATGTAAGTCTGTTTTGAAGCCCAGTCAAATAATGCTCTTTCACTTTCCAGCAATTTAAAATGCTCTTTTTGAAATTTTGTAAAAGCTTCTTTTCTAATTTTCAAGTTTTCTTCAGAAATATTTTTTATTTCTTTCCCAATTTTTTCAAAATACTCACTATCACCAGTAACACCTTTTCTAGCCAGCACCATAATAATATGGCTCGCCCCGTTCAAGCTGTTAATCGCTCCCCAAGCAAACTCTCTCATATCATTCAGCATTTCCTCATTTTTCACAAGAATAAATTTCCAAGGCTCAAGCCCGAACGAACTAGGAGAAATTCTACCTGCCTCAATAATTGTCATAAAATCTTCGTCTGAAACAACTTTTGTCTTATCATATTTTTTGCACGCATATCTTCTGTTAAATATTTCAAATATTTCCTTTTTTGTTAATTCTTTATCTTTTTGCATTTTTATCACTTCTTTCTATTTTTTTATTTATTCAAGAAATTATTTTCCATTTTAAAACTTTGTAGCTCTTGAATGTTCAGAAAATCCTTCTTTAAGTGCATTTTTATAATCTTCATCTTCATATTGAATTTGTAAAATATGAGAATAATAAATAGAACGACTAATCTCTTTATTCTGTTTTTTATCATAAAATTGATTAATTATAAATTTAAACTCTATACCCTTTTCCTCACACCATTTTCCAATAGTATTAATAATATTCATTCTATCAACAGCAACTTCTTTTCCTGTTAATTCTTTATTTTTACTATCGGTTACGTTTTTTCTTATAAAAAATCGTCCATCCTTTGTTATCGCTGTCAATTCCAAATTATCAAATTTTTCCCGAAGTATTTTTTTTATCTCCTTTACATCATTCTCGCTAAATTGTTTAGAACTATCATGTCCTCTAACCTCAATATTCATTAATTCTTTTTCATATATTTTTTCTTCTTTGTTACCGCAGGAAACCAAAAATAATAACAGCAATAAAAATAAGCCTTTTTTTACCATGCAATAAATCCCTTCTTTCAAACTTTCAAATTTTTATTGATTTTTGATTTTCTCCAGCACACCCTCATCAAACTTCCCAGCTCGCAACATCTCAATCTCAAATTTATACGGCGGAACTTTTTTAGCTTTTTTATCATCGCTCAAAGCCACATAAGGTGTTTCCAGAATTTTTGGCAAATGAGAAAATTTTTCAAAATGTGCAATTTTATTTAACACTTCAAAGCCAATGTTTCCAAATCCCAAGTTTTCGTGCCTATCTTTTTTCGCTCCACACACATTTTTACTGTCATTTAAGTGAATTACAGAAATCCTGTCAATTCCGACAATTTTGTCAAACTGCTCAATAACTCCTTCAAAATCATTTACAATATCATATCCAGCATCATGAACATGGCAAGTATCAAAACAAACTGTCAGTTTATCCTTTAATTTTACACCGTCAATAATTTTTGCAATTTCTTCAAAACTTCTTCCACATTCTGTACCTTTTCCAGCCATCGTTTCAAGTGCTACAGTCGTTTTCTGATCTTTTGTCAAAACTTCATTCAATCCTTCAATAATCTTATTAATCCCAACTTCTTCACCTTCTCCAACGTGAGCACCTGGATGAAGAACTATTCTTTTCGCTCCAATGGCATCTGTCCTTTCAATCTCCGTTCTCAAAAACTGCACCGCAATCTCAAATGTTTCAGGCTTTACCGCATTCCCAAGATTAATTATATAAGGAGCATGCACAACAATATCATCAATATCAATATTATGCTCCTTCATAAGTTTAAGCCCAGCCTCAATATTCAGCTCATCAATCGGCTTTCTCCGTGTATTCTGTGGTGCTCCAGTATAAATCATAAAAGTATTTGATCCATAAGAAACCGCTTCTTTTACTGAACCTAAAAACATATCTTTTCCGCTCATTCCCACATGTGATCCAATTTTAAAAATTTCTTTTTTCGACATTTCTTTTTTACCTTTCTTTATTTCTATTGTTTCTTTTTTCTCTTTAAAACAGGAAGTTCATCATACATCGTTTTAAATAATTCCTTCAAAAACTCTTTATTTTCAACATTATCAACCAGCAACATTTCCTTTGCCCCTTCATAAGGAACTTCATGTAAAGCATTCGGCATAAGTTCTTTCGCCGATTTTACAGCCTTCACAAGAAACCTGTCATCATAAATTCCGCCAATAACTTTTTCCCTATAATAAAGAATATATTCCCCCATCATCGCTCTATATCTAACATTTTCCACTTCTGACAACTGTTCCAATACAAAATTCAAATATTCCTTACTTGAAGCCATATTTCATCACCTATTTTTATTCTAATTTTTAATCAGTTACAATATACAATCAATCCATTACGTTCATTCTTCACAGTTTCACAAAATTGATAATCCAAACAGATTTTGTCTTACTATTCTTTTAATTCTAAATATTTTCCATATTATATTTTCTTCTAAATCTATTTAACTCTTATAGATTATCTTCCTAATTCTTTATTAAGTCTTCCGAAATTTCATCATCTGGAACATACTTTGTCATAAATTTAGTTTCTCTTTCTGCCGTTTTAAAAAATCTCTGTAAAACATCTTTTGCAATATTGTCGTATATTTTTATATCCAGCTTTTCTGATAATTCCTTCTGTAATTCAAAATACGGTGGCATATCGTCTCCATAAGCATCTTCAAATTGCTCTTGTCCTTTAGGTTCTGATTCTTCCACCTTTTTTTCAAGGGCTTCAAGATTTTCCAAATATTTCCTGTCTGCATAATTTAACCAGAAATTTGCACAATTCAGCAATAATTCAAACCATTCCACCAAATTTTCAGCAATTCTCCCACACTCAAGCGGAAAATCAAAGCAAACATATCCAATACTGCCATCTTCCAGCAAAATATAAGCTCCAGCTCCACCATCTTCGGCCAAAACTTTTCCATCAATATTAAATTCATAATCTGGATATTCCTCTTTTACTGATGTCAATTCTTTAAACTCCAATGCAAATAATGCTTCTGTTTTTTCTCTCAGTTCATCATTTTCTAAAATCATTTTAAATAACTCATTTTGAGTATATTTTTTATTTCTTGTCAATTTTTCTGTATTATCAAACATAAACTTCTCCATTCTACAAACTCTCCAATTTCTCCCTCATCTTATACAAAAATATCCCTGTCGCTACACTCACATTCAATGATTCTATATTCCCATAAATTGGAATAATCGCCTTTATATCAGAATTTTCTATCAGATATTCAGACACTCCGCCACCTTCGTGTCCAAAAATAAATGCATTATTTTCCCTCAATTCAATTTTTTCATAGGAAATTGAATCTTCGTGTAAAGCAGTCGCTATTTTTAAATAATTTTTATTATTCAAAAATTCCACAATTTTTTCAGGTGTTTCATAAATTATGTTTAACTTGAAAATTCCGCTCATTGTAGCACGTACTGTCTTTGGATTATAAACATCTACTGAACCCTTTGTCAGAATTAAATTCTGAAAGTTTGCGGCAATCATTGTTCTAATGATAGTTCCGGCATTTCCTGGATCCTGAATATCATCCAGAATTACAACATCACCCTGTATATCCTCAATTGTATTTAAATTTTTAGAATACAGGAATATTATTCCCTGACTATTTTCCTGAGTTGAAACTTCATCAAACAGATTATCCTTCAAAATTGTCAAGTTATCATGCTTAGAAATTTTATATTTTTCATCAAAATATTCAAATTTCGATTCCTTTACAATAATTTTATTAAAATTAATATTCTCATTTAAAAACTTTTCCCCTTCAGCCTTAAAAATACTGTTTTCATCACGATACTTCTTTTTATCCAGCTTTTTTAACAATTTATAAAATTTGTTATCTGGACTTGCTATTACATCTCTCATTTTTTATTTTTTCACTTTCTACTTATTTAAAAGTACAAAAATCCCAATCTATTCAATTCATAAAGCTCAATTTTAGAGGGATTTCTGTATAATTTAAAATATTTATATTTAATTATTGTTCACAACTGTCTGTGTATTTATAAATTTTATTTTTATCTTTTATTATATCTTCACCATCTATAGTAAATGCAGCAAAACTTTCAACGTCTGCACCTTTAACTTCCTTAGTTCCACAATATACTTTATTTTTATCTTTTGCATAACCTGCCATATATTGTACAAATGATGGAATATCAGCATTTTCAACTTTAGATAAAATATTATTTGGAGTTAATTTAGCTAATCCATTAAAATAATAAACTCCATTTTTATCTTGAAAATAACCAGTATAATTTGAATTAATTAATTCATAAAAACCGTTATTAGAATATTTAAAGGTCTTGCTGTCAAAGTTTAAAGGCATTATTTCATATTTTTCATTTCCAATTTTCCCTTTCAAATAATAAACATTATTTTTATCTTTTATGAAAGAAACAAAATCTTCATGATTTTTAAATACAAATTTGTTTCCAACAAACTCCAATCCATCTGGACTTACACCGTTTATTTTATTTCCATAATAATAAACATTGTTTTTGTCTTTTGAAAATTCATCATTCAAAACCTTAAAACTGTTTCTATCTGCATCCGCTATTTTTTTCAAGCCCATTTTATACAATTCATTTTCGTAATACACATTATTTTTATCATGGAAATAATTTTCCCAGTAATCAAATATTTCAAAAGTTTTAGAATCTACTTTAGGATTTTTTACTGCAACTACTTTTACACTTTTCAGTTTATCAGTTTTTTCATCATATACTGTAACAAGTTTATATATATTTTTACTATCACTCAAAAAATTAAGTGGTATATTTCGTCTATTAACAAGCCTTACAACTTTAAAGCCATTTGGGCTTATATCATTTAGTTTTCTTCCTCTATAATAAACATTTTTTTTATCATATGAAAAATCTTCATCTTCTACAATAGTAAAACTATTTTTATCTACATCTTGTAATTGGATAACATCCATTCTTGTATAATAAATATTATTTTTATCTTTAGAATAATTGCTATCTTTCATTACTTCAAAAGTATCTTTATCAGCGTTTTTTATTATAAGATACCCAGTTTCTTTGTATGGTGTTATGGCATATATGTTTTCATTATCTTTTCCATAAATAATCGTACTTGAATTACTTGAATTATTTTTTATTATTTCAAATTCTTCAGGATTTTTTATACCTAATTTTTCTCCAGAATAAAATATTTCATTTCCATTTTTAACCAAATCATTATCCAAAACTTTAAAATCTTTTTCATTTATTTTCCCAAGATTTTTAACATCTCCAAAGTAATAATACAGGTTATTCTTATCTCTGGCGTAATTTGTTCCAGAAACTTCCTTAAAAGTTTGGGGATCTGCACCTTTTACAATGTCTAATCCAGCATACACATTTTTATCATCTTTGGAATATGATCCGTCTGAAATCACCTTAAATGTTTTTGGATTCGCACCTTCAATTTTTTCTCCTGAATAATAGACTGCATTTTTGTCTTTTGCATAACTACGGTCTCCTTCCAGAACCACAAACGAATTTACATCTGCATTTAAAATTTTATCTGAATCATAGAATACATTTTTATCATCTTTTGAATAATATTGACTCAAAACTTTTATTGTTTTGGGATTTGCCCCGTTTATTTTCCGAATCCATTCGTTAATTGGACTGTAAACATTATTTTTATCTTTTGAATAATTGTTTGGTAGCACTTCAAAAGTTTTAATGTCCACATCTTCAAATGATTTATTTCCCAGAAAATAAACGCTTTTATTATCTTTTGCATATTTATCATTCAATATTTTAAATGTATTCAAATCCACATTTTCAACTTTAAATCCTGTTTCATCTTCTTTAGAAAATTTATAATAAATTTCATTATCCTTTTTCACATATTCTGCCATTCCTAAATTAGCTAAAATAAACACCCCTAATAAAACTTTAAAAAATTTTCTTTTCATAAAAATTCCTCCAAATCTTTTTACAAATAATTTATTCAATAAATGTTTAAAAATATTTAAAACTCTTCAAAATTGAACTAGATAATTAAAAAGAATTTTAGTAGAATAATTATGATTTCTAAATTCTTTTTCAAAGCAGTTTTATCAAAATATAAATCAAAATAATTTTAATTTTTTATTCACAACCATTTTCATAAATTCTATTCTTATCTTTAACTACAATTCTATCATCCGTATAAAATATAACAAAACTTTCTGCATCCGCCTCTTCAATTTCCTTATTTTTACAATACACCCTATTCTTATCTTTTGAATAACCAAATTGAAGTTCCCTGAATGTCGGAATATCTACGCCTTCTATTTTAAAAAACAGTTTATTTTGAATATTCTCATTTTTCTTTGTGTCCAATGTTTCCAAATTTGAATAATCAAAATAATAGATTCCATTTTTATCTTTAAAATATCCGCTACGTTTATGAACAGGCTTAAAGGAACTGCTGTCAAAATTTAAAGGTATAAGTTTATATTTTTTTTCTTCATTTTTAGCTTTCAAGAAATAAACATTATTTTTATTTTTAAAAATTATAGCATTTTCATCTAAAATTTCAAATCCATCAGAATTTACGCCTTCCAATTTATTTCCATTATAAAAAACATTCTTATTATCTTTTCCAAAATTTGCTTCAAGACTTATAAAACTATTCCTATCTGTACCTTCTAACCTTTTTAGCGCCTTGTAATCTGCATCATAATAATAAATATTACTTTTATCCCTATAATAATTTGTAAAAAACTTTTTCACTGATTCAAAACTTGTAATATCTACTTTTGGATTTTTCACAGCAACCAGTTTAGTTTTTACAATTTCATCAGTATCTTCATCAAAAATAGTAATCAACTTATATAAATTTTTATTATCAGCCAAAAAATAAAAGGATTCATTTTGATTATTCAAATTTATAATTTTAAATCCATCAGAATTTATCCCATTTATTTTCTTTCCCCTAAAATAAACATTATTCTTGTCATAAGAAAAGTCAACTTCTTCCGTAATTATAACAAAACTACCCTTATCAGCACCTTCTAGCTTTATAATATTATCCCTTGTAAAATAAATATTATTTTTATCTTTTGTATACATGCTGTTTTCCATTACTTCAAAAGAATTTACGTCTGCATTTTTTATTACTTTACTTGAATAAGTTTTATCAAATTTTGAAATTGCATATACATTTTTATCATCTTTTCCGTAAATTAAATTTGGGAAGTTATAATATTTGCTCAAAATTATTTCAAAAGTTTCTGGACTTTTTATATTTAATTTTTTCCCTTCTGCAAAAATTTTATTCCCATTTTTTATCAAGTCAACTCCATCAGAATACAAAATTTTAAGATTTTTATTATCAATTTTATCAATTTTCACTTCCTGATAGTAAAGATTATTTTTATCCTTTGAATAATAATCTGTTCCAGAAAGCCTTTCAAAAGTTTTCAAATCAGCCTCTTTTATTTTCCGTCCTCCTATAAAGACACTGTTTCTATCTTTTGAATACATCTGAACAAGATTGTTAGGCTCTAAAATTATTTCAAAAGATTTTGCATCAGCTCCCTTTAGTTTTTCGCCAAGATAGTAGACATTATTTTTATCTTTTCCATAAGATGCATTTTCTTCCATCACTTCAAAAGTAGTCGCATCGGCATTTTCTATTTTTTGACCAAAATTCAGAAATACATTTTTATCATCCTTCAAATAAACCTGATTTAATATTTTTATCGTATCAGGATTCGCATCTTTTATTTTATCAGAGCCACTGTACACATTATTCTTGTCTTTTGCGTAATAATCAGGCATTATTATCTGAAATGTACTTTTATCAACATCATATATCGGCGTTCCAGCATAATAGATATTATACTTGTCCTTTGAATAACCTTGATCAATTACCTCAAAACTATTCAAATCCTGAACATACTCAACTTCAAAAAAACTTCCTCCAATATACAATTTGCCATTATTTCTGAAATACAAAAGTTTGTCCTTATTTTTATAAAGTTTGAAATCTTTCGGATTTATCTCCATTTTTTCATCATACTTATAAATATATTTTTTATCTTTTCCATTAACTTCCCCAATTACCTGAAAAGTCTTAACATCAGCACCTTCTAACTTCTTATCAAAATAAAAAACACTTTTCCCATCTTTCCCATAAACATCATTTAATTTTACGAATGTCTTAAAATCCGCATTTTCTACTTTTCTCTCATCAGCCTGCTCCGTTTCATCCTTATAGTAAACAGCATTATCTTTTTTTATATATTCAGCCATTCCCAGATTTGCCACAAGAAAGACAAGCATTACAATTTTAGAAAGTTTACTTTTCATAAAATTTCCTCCAAATCCTTTTACAAATAATTTATTCGACAAACACTTAGAAATATTTAAAACTCTTCAAATTTGAATCAGATAATTAAAAAGAATTTTAGAAAGATAATTATGATTTCTAAATTCTGTTTTAAAGTAATCTTACTAAAATATAAATAAAATAATTTTTACTTGTCACTCACAATCATTTTCATAAGTCCTATTTTTATCCTTAACTACAACTCCCTCATCTTCCAGCACGACAGTAAAGCTTGGTACATCCACCCCTTTAAATTCCTTATCTTCACAATAAACTCTATTCTTATCTTTTGAATAACCATATCCAAATGCTTTAAATGTTGGAATATCAGCTCCTTCGAGTTTAATAAAAGCATTTTGCACATTCTTCGATTCCGAATTTAACAGTTTGCCATAATCAAGATAATAAATTCCATTTTTATCTTTAAAATAATTACTTGTATCCTTATTCGCTATATCAAATGAAGCACTGTCAAAATTTAAAGGTACTATCTCATAATCTCCTTCTCCAGTTTCATCTTTCAAAAAATATACACCATTTTTATTTTTTGCAATATCTGGACCAACAAATTTAAATCCTTCTGAGCTGATATTTCTAATTTGCTTCCCAAGATAATAGACATTTTTATTATCTTTTGCGAAAAAATTATCCATTTCAACAAAGCTGTTTCTATCACCACCATCGACCTTTCTCAGTTCTTTTTTATTCATATCATAATAAAAAACGCTGTCCTTGTCTTTATAATAACTTCCCGTATCTTCTTTAACAATCTCAAAACTCGGAGCATCTACTTTTACATTCGTTACAATAACCAATTTTGTATTTTTCAATTTATACGTTTCAGGATCAAATTCATAAATAAATTTATATAAATTTTTACTATCTGTCAATAGTGCAAATGTTACAGAATCCCCAGAATTAACAGCTAAATCAATTATTTTAAATCCTTTTGGACTTATTCCATCTATCTTTTTCCCATAAAAATACACACTGTTCTTATCGTATGAAAAGCCATTTTTTCCGATAGTAAAACTGTCTTTATCTACATCTTTTATTTTTACAACATCAGAATGGGTAAAATAAATATTATTTTTATCTCGTGAATATGCACCTATTTCCATTATTTCAAAAGAGTTTATATCCGCATCTTTTATTACTTTACTACGAATTTTTTGTCCATTTCCTATAATTACATATATATTTTTGTCATTTTTTCCATAAATTATATTTGGATTATTGTAATAATCATTTTTTATTATTTTAAAATTTTCTGGATTTTCTATATCAAGCCTATTTCCATTAGCATAAATTCTGTTTCCATTTATTATAATACCAAAGATTCCTGCACTCATAATTTTTAAGTTATCTTTAATTTCATCAATTTTCTTCCCAGAATAATATAAATGCTTTTTATCCTTTGAATAAGACGGTTTTTCTTTTATAATTTCAAAAGTCTCTGGATTAGCTCCCTCTATAATGTATGTTTCCAAATAAACATTATTCTTATCTTTTGAGTAATGATTAAAAAATTCTTCTGAAATTACCTGAAAAGTTTTTACATCGGCTTTTTTTATTTTTTCTCCCATTAAATACACATTGTTTTTATCTTTTCCGTAGTATTGTCCTAATGCTTCAAAAGACTTAACATCCGCATTTTTAAGTGTATTACTAAAAGAAAAATTTGAAAAAACAGTTTTATCGTCTTTTACATATGCAATATTCAAAACTTTTATTGTTTTGGGATTTGCTCCTTTAATTTTTTTATGTCCTGAATACACGCTATTTTTATCTTTAGCGTAGTAATTTGGCATTATTATCTGAAAAGTATCCATATCCACATCAGACAAAGTTACGCCACCATAATAAATATTATGTTTATCTTTTGAATATTCATCATCCAGTATTTCAAAAGTATCTAAATCTTCCACAGTAGTATTTTCTAAAAATGTACCTGCCTCGTATAATTTCCCGTTATTTCTAAAATATCTTATTTTATCTTTATTTTTATAAAGTTGAAAATCTTTCGGATTTACTTCCATTTTTTCATCATACCGATAAATATATTTCTTATCTTTTCCCAATTCATCGCTAATCGCTTGAAACGTCTTAACATCAGCATTATCTAGTTTTCTATCCTCATAAAAAACATTTTTACTATCTTTTCCATAAATCTTATTCAGCTCTACAAATGTCTTAAAATCGGCATCATTTACCTTTTTCTCATCAGATTGCCATATTTCATCCTTATAGTAAACAGCATTATTTTTTTTTATATATTCAGCCATTCCCAGATTTGCCACAAGAAAGACAAAAATTACAATTTTAGAAAGTCTGCTTTTCATGCACTTCCTCCATAATTTTAGAAAATTTTACTATTTTTATTTCAATGTAACTGGCAATTTTTCTCCACCTAAAATATGGTAATGAATATGATAAACTTCCTGTCCGCCATTGTCCCCAATGTTAGTTATAACTCTATATCCATCTTTATCTAATTCCAAAATTCTAGCCACTTTAGCCACAGTCAGCTGCAATTTACCAAGCAGTAAAGCATCTTCCTCAGTTGCCGCATCTAAATTTTTAATTTCCTTTTTTGGAATTACAAGCACGTGAACTTTTGCTGCTGGATTTATATCATGAAAAGCCAAGAACTCATCATCTTCATATACAATATTTGCTGGTATTTCCTTATCTATTATCTTTTTAAAAATTGTTGACATAAAAATCACTTCCTTATTTTATTTTTTAAATATTTTTTTTAATAGATGTATTCAAAAACTCAATGTTTTTTTATTTTAATAAGGGGTCAAGACCCCTTGCTTCATAATATTTGTTTTGTTTTATTAAATTCTAATAATTTCCGAACAAGTCTAATAAATATTTAGTAATAAATTTAATTAGAATTTTTTAAGATATTTTATAAATTACAATTCTATTTTTCCGACTCTTTTAGCATGTCTGCCACCTTCAAATTCTGTATTTACAAATGCTTCAACACAAGCCAGCCCTAAATCTTCACCTAAAACTCTCGCTCCTAACGCTATAATATTTGCATCATTGTGAAGTCTTGAAAGTTTTGCTGTATATTCATTGTGGCAAAGAGCCGCACGAATTCCCTTTATTTTATTTGCAGCAATAGAAATTCCTATTCCAGTTCCACAAATCAAAATTCCAAATTTTGCTTCTCCATTAAGTACTTTTTCACTAACTTTTTTCGCAATATCAGGATAATCCACCGAATCTAATGTATCAGTTCCTACATTCATAATTTCATACCCTTTGCTTCTCAATTCTTCCATAAGTTTATTTTTAAATTCTACTCCCGCATGGTCATTTCCAATTGCTATTTTCACTTGTAAAACCTCTTTTCTTTTTTATTATTTAGTAATTTTTTTCAGCAATTCATTTGAAATTCTTTTTAATTTCCCGTTTTCATCCACAAAAACATTTACAGTTTCAGCTTTTGCCTTTAAAACATTTTCCAAATTATACATTTCATACGAAAATTTGATTTTAATATTATTAATTTCTTCAATTTTCACAAAAATTTCGATTTCCTCATCATACTGTGCCGAATTAACATATTCAATATTTAAAGTTTTTACTGGCAATATAAAACCCATATCTTCCATATTCTTATATGGAAAAACATCTCTAAAATATTCAGTTCGTGCCATTTCCATCCATTTCAGATAATTTGAATGATAAACAACTCCCATTTTATCAGTATCATAATAATAAACTCTAAGTTTAAAGCTCTTCTTTTTCAAATTGGAAGTTTTCATAAATTTACTCCTTATTTTGTCAAAATTATTCTAAAAATAATAAAAATTTACCAACTTACATTTCCTTAACTTCAATTTTTACACTTTTTCTGTCTTTTTTTCCAATTGAAGACATAAGAACTCTAAGAGCAGTGATAATTCTCCCATTTTTACCAATAATTTTCCCCATATCATCTCTCATTACATTAATCGTAATGTCCACAAATTTTCCTTTTTCATTACTCTCAACTGTATAATTTTCAGTCGAATCCAACAGATTCTCAACCCAAAAATCTACTGTTTCAAAATATTTACTCATTCTAATTTTTCCCTCCATAATTTTTTGATTTCTTATACTAATTATACCATATTTCAATCTTCTTACCAAATTTTGTTTTTAAATTTTTTACACTTGACAATCCCCAAAAAACTTGATACAGTCTATAAAGATACAAATTTAAAAAGGAGTTACAAATAATGGATTTAGAAACTATCGAAAATCATTTCGATAACGATAACAAAAAAAATATTAATAATGAAACAAACATTGATACAGTCGCTTCCACTTCTCTTGGAAGTGCAGTTTGTGAAACAATTTTGCCATCTGTTCCGCTTCAATCGCTGGAGACTATTGAAAAAAGCATTCAGAAAAAATATCGTTCAGCACTTTGGACACCATTTGTAAAAGCATTAAAAGAATTTGAAATGGTTAAGGATGGGGATAGAATTGCAGTGGCTATTTCTGGGGGAAAAGATAGCCTTTTACTGTCAAAATTATTTCAGGAATTGAAAAGAGCCAGCAGAACTAATTTTGAAGTTGTATTCATTTCAATGAATCCCGGCTTTAATACTGCAAACTTAAATAATTTGAAAAAAAATCTGAAACATCTGAATATTCCATGTGAAATTTACGATGACAATATTTTTGAAGTTGCTGAAAAAATTGCAAAAGACTACCCCTGCTACATGTGTGCTAAAATGCGGCGTGGTAGCCTTTACACGAAAGCGACTTCACTTGGTTGTAACAAACTTGCACTTGGACACCATTTTGACGATGTTATCGAAACCACTCTAATGAGTATGTTTTATATGGGAAAATTTGAAACAATGTTACCAAAATTAAAGTCCGATAATTATGATATAGAATTAATCCGTCCTCTATTCTACGTTGAAGAAAAAGCCATTATAAAATGGGTACGAAACAACGGAATCCTGCCAATGAACTGCGGCTGCACTGTAGCTGCCGAAAAAACTTCCAGCAAACGCCGTGAAACTAAAGATTTAATTGCACAGCTTGTAAAAAGTAATCCAGACATAAAAAAACGTATAATTCAATCAACACAAAATGTAAATTTAGAAAAAATATTAGGCTGGAAAGATTCAGATGGAAAATATTCTTATTTGGACAAATTTTAAAAAGAAAGGCTGAAAAATATGGAAAATAATCAAAAAGAAATGAAAAGCTGGGAATACATCATTCAAACAAAAAAAGAACACATTGATTTTATTAACAAAATTATAGAAGCATACGATGGCTTAGGAAATGTGAGAACTCTTGACAATCAAAACGGATTAATAAAAATTCTCACAAATTCATATCTTTTAGATGATATGGACAAGGCAATAGAAACATTAAGACAAAAAAATATTGAAATGGAAATTCTGGAAAGAAGAGAATGGCTTGGAGTATTATAATTCCAAGCCTTTTTTGCTTATAAATTTTTCAATAATAATTTGACTTTCCTTTTATATTAGTATATACTGTATATACAAAATGATAATTATTTTTTATAGAAAGAAGGAAAAATATGAAAGCTATAAGTTTAAGATTAGATGAAGATATGTTAGATGAAATAAGAGAAGTTTCAAAAATTTATAATATTACTGCAACAGAATTGATAAGAGAAGGAATAAAAAATATTCTTACTAATAAAAAAAATGATATTTATTTCAAATTGATTACCAATAAGACTGAATGTGATGAAAAAGAAAGTGCAGAAATAATGTCAAAAATTAATAATTTATCTGAAGAAGATTTGACAGTTACAAGAGAAGAGATATTCGAAATTTAAAATTTATAAATTAATTAGAGGAGTTTTTTTTGTGTTAAAATTAAAAATAAAATTTATTTACAGAAAAAAAGCAGATAAATTTTTTAATAAACATCAAGATATAGAAGAAAAATTTAAAAAAAATATAATCTCGGATTTAAAAGGAAATACAAATATTGATATAAAAATATTAAAAGGTTACACAAATTTATTGCGAATGAGAATAAATTCATACAGAATTATTTATCACGTATATAAAAATGAGATTATAATAATCGATGTGATTGATGCTGGTTCAAGAGGACAAATTTATAAAAATAAATAATTTTAGAAAGTAAAAGCCCTCAATATGAGAGCTTTTTCAATATTAAAAACTTAACTTTCCAAAATTCCAATAAAATCAATAAATTCCTGAACAGAAAATTCCTCAGTCCGTGCAAGCCGTGTCTTTCCAACTTTTTCTAACGCATTTCCTACTACATCCTTTGAAAATCCTAATTTCATTAAATTATTAGCAATGCTTTTTCTCTTATTAGAAAAGGCTTCCTTTAAATATTTAAAATATTTTTCTTCTGAAATCTGGCTTTCGTATCTTTTATCTTTCAAAATTTTTATTCCTAAAAATGCTGAATCAACTTTTGGAACAGGATCAAATTTTTCTTTTGGCACAGTAAATAAATACTCTGTTTCAGCATAAAACTGGACAGCGTGTGTAAGTAAACTCATATTTTTGCTATGAGGCTGTGAGGCAATCCGCTCTGCCACTTCCTTTTGCACCATCAAATAAATTTCATCAATATTCTCACGATATTCTAGCAATTTATTAATAATTGGCGAAGTTATATAATACGGAATATTTGCCACAACTTTCACATTTTTTTTACTTTTATTTTCTTCGTTTTCAAAAAATTCTTTCAAATCCACTTCCATAAAATCCTGATGAATCAACTTAAAATTTTCCTTTTTTTGAAATTTTTTATTCAAAAATGGTATCAAATCATCATCTATCTCAAAAGCAGTCAAAAATTTAGAATTTTCAATCAATTTTTCTGTCAAAAATCCCAAACCTGGTCCAATTTCAAGTACTTCTGTTTTTTCATCAATATTTGCCACATCCAAAATGTCATCCGATAAATTGCTGTCATTTAAAAAATTTTGACCATATTTTTTCTTAGCCTTATGATTTTCATTTTCAATATTTTTATTTTTTTTCTGATATTTTTCTTTTTTTCTTTTCAATATTTCTCCTTATTCAAACAATGATGGCTCAGCAATTCCAACATATTCAAGATTTCTGTAATTTTCATTGAAATCAAGTCCGTATCCTACAACAAATTCATTTGGAATTTCAAACCCAATATACTGAACATCAACTTCCACTTCTCTTCTTTCAGGTTTATCCAATAGTGTACATAATGACACTTTCTTAGGATTTCTGCTTCCTAAAAGCTGTAACACCTTTTTCAATGTAAATCCTGAATCAATAATATCTTCCACAACTAAAACATTTTTCCCGCTAATCGTACTTCTTAAATCTTTCAAGATTTTAACTTCTCTTGAAGTTTGAGTTCCTTCCCCATAACTTGATGCCTCTAAAAAATCAATCTCAAGAGGTAATTTTATCTGCCTAATTAAATCAGCCATAAATACCATAGAACCTTTTAAAAGACCTACTACTATTAACGGCTCATTTTCATTTTTAAAATCTTCAGTAATTTTTTCCCCTAGTTCCTTTACTTTTTTTTCAAGTTCTTCCTTTGTTATTAACTGTTTTTTTATTCCAAATTCAAAATCTTTTGCCATTTTTTCTCCTTATTTTTTTATAATTTTCTCAATTTTCTAAAGTTAAAACTACTTTAATTAAGTTTCCATAAAGCTGATATTATAATTTAAAGTCGAATATTTCGATATTTTATTTAAATTAAATTTTTTAATTTTAACTATTGACTTTTTTAACTTTTATGCTATAATATTATTGTTAAAGGTTAGTTAAATTTATTTAGCAAACTTTTAGCTATATAGGGAAAATTTTTAATAAGTAAGACCATTTTATGAGATAGCCCAAAAAAACATTATTTATTTAATTTCCCTATATAACGGGGCTATCTCATAACTCAACAATTTTTCTGTTAAAAAAATTTATAAGTATAGCTTTTCTAATCAAATCTAATTTATTTAGATTTTTTTTTATTCAAAAATAATTTTTAATAAAATTAATACTCAAACAGTCGTTTTTTATTTAAAAATCACCATTTGAGTATTACTTGTTATTTATTTTTATTTAACTTTTTCTACTAATTTTGCAAATTCAGCAGGGTTATTTAATGCTAAGTCTGCTAAAACTTTTCTGTCAAGTTCAATCCCAGCTTTTTTAAGTCCGTTCATTAATCTTGAATAAGAAATTCCATTTAATCTTGCAGCAGCGTTAATTCTGATAATCCATAATTCACGCATTTTTCTTTTTTTCAATTTTCTATGTTCAGTTGCATAAGCCATAGCTTTTTTAACTGCTTCATTAGCTTTTTTATAATTTGTTTTTATAGCTCCTCTATAACCTTTTGCTTCTTTTAAAACTTTTTTATGTCTTTTTCTTCTAACTATTCCTGTTTTTACTCTTGGCATATTCTTTCCTCCTTAAATTTTAGCCGTTTTTTGTTCTTTATATTTAATATTTAGAACTAACTTCTGTCAATTTTTAATTTTGATTTTTTAAATAAAAAGCTGTTAAGTCTTGTTTTAAACTGCTTTTTTTTAACTTCACTTTTAAATAAAAGTCGTAAATTTTGTTAAATTGCTTCTTTAAAAATAAGTTTAAAGAAATTATTTAGACTATCTTCCTTCTTGTCCAGCCAATGCTTTTTTGATTTTTCTTTCAGCACCTTTTGGAGCGATTGCGTCTTGTCCTAGACGTTTTTTTCTTTTATGAGTCTTTTTAGTCAAGATATGGCTCTTTCCTGAGTGTCTTAAAGAAATTTTTCCACTTCCTGTAACTTTAACTCTTTTTTTTGTTCCTTTATGTGTTTTCATTTTTGGCATTTTTTTTCCTCCTAAATCACTTTTTTAAATTCATTGCCTATTTTTTAGGCGATAATAAAATAAATTTTTGAACCTGTTCTCTTCCGTATTTTTTCTCAACAGTTGCAATTTCTTCAAAATGGCTTGCAAACTCGTCTAATACTTTAATAGCAGATTCTGCGTGTAATCTTTCTCTACCTGTAAGTCTTAAGCTAACTTTTACTTTATGCTCCTTGGCTATAAATTTTTCAATTTGAGAAATTTTTGTTTCCTTGTCGTGTTCATCAATATGAGGTTTTATTCTTATTTCTTTAACAACAACATTTTTTTGTTTTTTCTTATTTTCTTTGTCTTTTTTCGTTTTCTCATACTTGAATTTTCCATAGTCCATAATTTTACATACAGGCGGTGTTGCATTTGGTGAAATTTCAACTAAATCCAATTCTTTTTCAGTCGCAAGTGCCAACGCATCTCTAGCCGACATAATTCCAAATTGTTCGCCATCATCACCAATGACTCTTATCTCTCTTGCTCTAATTCGTCCATTTATTCTTGGTTCATTAGATTTGTTATTTCCTCTTATAAAAAACACCTCCTAATTTTTTTACAATAAAAAAACAAGATATAAGAAACCTTGCTCAATAGTTATATAAATAATTTTCACAACAAAATAAGGTATAAAAAACCTACTTTAATGCACAAAATAAAAATAACTAATACCCAACTCATCTTGACAAATAAAATTAATTACTTTATTTTTTAATAAAAATTGATGGAAAGGTGAGAAACAATGTTTCTACTTCTAATTTAATTACCTAAATAGTTTATCATATTTTATTTTATTTTGCAAGGAAATTTTTTTTATTATTTACTTCAAAAAGAATATATAGTGAAACTTATACAAAACCGACCTAAAAATAGGGTATAATAACTTTATGGCATATGAAAAAGATTATAGGAAAAGAATTTTAAATTTTTATTACGAAAATGGAAAAACAAAAACATTATTTCAGTTCAACATAAGTTCCAACACATTGTACGGATGGATAAAACTTAAGAAGGAAACAGGAGATCTTTCATCAAGAACACGGAAAAGAAAATTTAAGGTGTTAGATCCTGAAAAACTTGACGAATATATGAAAAATCCAAAGAATGCAGATAAATACATCCGTGAAATATCAAAAGATTTTGGCTGTGGAAAGGAGACAGTGAGAGCAGCACTGAAAAAATTAGGATACACAGGAAAAAAAAACAGACAAAATACAGGGAGCAGGATGAGAAAAAAGTAAATAGATATTTAAAAAAATTATTAGAAGCAGGTTCAGGCAGGGAAATAATCTATATTGATGAAACAGGCTTTGACGAATATTACTACCGTGAATACGGCTGGAGTAAAAGGGGAATATCTATTGAAGGGAAGAAAAGAGGATTAAGATATTCAAGAATAAATCTGGTTGCTGGAAAAATAGGGAATGCACTGATAGGAAGTATGATATACAGGGAAACAATGGAAAGTGAATTTTTTGAAGAATGGTTCAGGGAAATACTTTTAAGAGATATTGAAAAATTAGGGAAGAGAGTTCTAATAGTGATGGATAATGCCAGATTTCATAGAAAGAATATGTTAGAAAAGATAATTAAGGAAACGGGTCATTGTCTATTATTTCTTCCGCCATATTCGCCGGATTTAAATCCAATAGAAAAATTATGGGCTAATATGAAGAAAAAATTAAAAGACATAGCCCATAATTTTAATACACTAGAAGAAGCTGTTACTTCTGTTTTATTTAATAAATTAGTTCAGTTTTAAATAGGTTTTACTATAATATTAAAAAAATTAGATTAACGAGGTATAATAAATATAGAAGAAAAGAGTTAAAGAATAACAACTTATATTGGAGTCAAAAAGAAGAACCAATAAAAGAAGTTGATTTAAAAACTTTAACAATAATTTAAGGAGTTAATCCTAAAACTTTTGAAACAACTGGCTATATTGAATCTAAAGATAAAAATCACAAATATCGTTACGGGAAAATAATAACTGACTAAATATTATAACAATTTACTAATCTTAAAAACTGGTAAAAATTAAACAATTTTAATATTTTTTATGCTAAAAAAATGATAATGGGAAACTCTATATCATTAAGATTAAAAATTTCCCATTATTTTTTAAGAAAATTACAAGCTAAATAAGTTTATTGTTGAATATTTTCTTCTTTACTTGAATTTTTTTCCATTGTTTTTTTAACAACTTTTTTTACTTTTTTTGTATCTTTATTCACAAAAACAACCTTTTTTACATCATCATAAGTTTTTGCAAAGTAGAATTTCATCTGATCTGCAATCTCCTTTGGCAATTCCTCAGTATCAACTTTATTATCAAAAGGAAGTACAACGTCTCTTATACCAACTCTATGGGCTCCGATTACCTTCTCCTTAATTCCACCAACTGCCAGAACCTCTCCAGTAATCGTAATTTCTCCAGTCATTGCTACATCCTGCCTAACTTCCTTATTAGTCAATACTGAAATTATTGCTGTTGTAATCGTAATACCTGCCGATGGTCCATCTTTT
This sequence comes from Leptotrichia buccalis C-1013-b, assembly GCF_000023905.1. Classification (NCBI taxonomy): domain Bacteria; kingdom Fusobacteriati; phylum Fusobacteriota; class Fusobacteriia; order Fusobacteriales; family Leptotrichiaceae; genus Leptotrichia; species Leptotrichia buccalis. The sequence goes on from NC_013192.1 coordinate 1,389,451, forward strand.
GGAACTGCTCCTTCAGGAAAGTGTAAATGGACATCTGTTATTTCATTGAATTTTTCCTTTATTCCAAGTTCATTTTTTATGTGCCTTACGTAAGAATATGCCACTCTAGCTGATTCTTGCATCACATCGCCCAATTTTCCTGTAAGCTGTAAAATTCCTTTTCCTTCCATTTTTACTGCTTGAACTTCTAGAGTCGTGCCTCCGACAGCTGTCCACGCAAGTCCATTTACAACACCGATTTTACCTTCTTTTTCCTTAACTTTATCTACTCTAAATTTAGCATTTCCTAAATATTTTTTGATTTTTGCTTCAGAAACAGAGATTTTTTTGCTGTCAGATTTTGATACAAGTATCTCTTTAGCTATTTTTCTGAATAATTTACCAATTTCTCTTCGTAAATTTCTAACTCCAGCTTCTCTTGTGTATTCGTTTATAATTTTCATAATCGCTTTATCAGAAAATGAAATTTTAAATTCTTTTAATCCGTTTTCTTCTTGTGTTTGCGGTATTAAATACCTTTTTGCGATATTTAATTTTTCAAACTCTGTGTATGATTCGATTGAAATAATTTCCATTCTGTCACGAAGCGGTCCTGGAATTCCTCCCAAATCATTTGCTGTACAAATAAAGAATACATTTGACAAGTCAAAAGTATGATCAATATAGTGATCTTCAAATGAGTTATTTTGTGCAGGATCTAAAACTTCCAGCATTGCTGAAGCAGGATCTCCTCTAAAGTCAGAAGCCATTTTATCAATTTCATCAAATAGCATTACTGGATTATTTACTCCAACTTGTTTCAATGAATTTATAATTCTTCCTGGCATTGCTCCCACATAAGTTCTTCTATGCCCACGAATTTCAGCCTCATCTCTTACTCCACCAAGTGAGATTCTTGTGAATTTTCTATTCATCGAACGTGCCACCGAATGTGCAAGCGATGTTTTTCCGACACCTGGAGGTCCCACAAGACAGATAATTGAACCTTTCAATGTATTATTTAATTTCTTAATTGCCAAAAATTCCAAAATTCTTTCCTTAACTTCTTCCAGCCCGTAATGATCCTCATTTAGAATTTTTTCAGCTTTTTCAATATCAATTTCATCATTTGAAGAAACTTCCCATGGCAATTCGAGTACAGTCTCAAGATATGTTCTAATTACTGAAGATTCTGCAGAAAAGTCCGGCATTTTTTTCATTCTAGAAAGTTCTTTTACCAATTTATCCTTCAAATCTTGTGGAACTCTAGCATCTTGAACCCTTTGATCCAGCTCTTCCAATTCTTCTTCAGAATCGCTTCCTTCTCCCATTTCTTCACGCATTACCTTTATTTTTTCACGCAAATAATAATTTTTCTGAACTTCTGCCATTTGCTCTTTTACACGATTTTCAATTTCTCGCTCAAGTATAAAAATCTCAATTTCTCTTTCAAGAATACCCAAAATTTTATACGCCCTTGCTTCCACATCAAGCGTTTCAAGCAACTCCTGTTTCGTTTCGACTGCAATCATCAAGTTTGTACAAATCAAATCAAAAACCTTGTCAATATTACTAATTTCTTTTATATTGTAAATAATATCAGGCAATACTTTATTAGTTTTTTGTGCATAATTTGAAAATTCATCGATAACCCTACGTTTTAGAGCTTCTGCTTTACTTTCGTCAATTGGTTTTGAAAAAATTTCTTCATATTCAGCATAAACAACGCCTTTATCATCTTTTGGAAATTGATTGATTAAAACCCTATGTTTTGCCTCAACTAGAACTTTTACATTTCCATTTGGCATTTTTACAGTCTGTATTACATGAACCAGTACTCCTGTTTCATACACATCTTCTGGAAATTTTGGCTCTTCTACATTTGCATCTTTTTGTGCTGAAAGAATTAGCTTGTTGTCAAATCTTTCGATTGCTTTTTCAAGACTTTTCAGACTTAACTGCCTACCGATAAAAATCGGAGTTACAACACCTGGAAATACAACTAATTCTCTTGTAGCTATAAATGGTTTGTTTTGCATAATTTCCCCTTTCATACTTTTGTATTAATTTAATCATTATTCAACAATTACTTTCTCTTTATCAGTAACTGCTTCTTTAGTAATTATTACTTTTTTAACATTATCTTTTGATGGAATTTCGTACATTAAATCAGTCATAACACTTTCGATAATGGAACGAAGCCCCCTCGCCCCAATTTTTCTTTTCAGTGCCAATTGTGCAATTTCTGTAATCGCATCCTTCTCAAATTCCAAATCCACATTTTCCATCTCAAAATATTTTTTATATTGCTTAACAAGCGAGTTTTTAGGCTCTGTTAATATTTTAATCATAGCTTCCTCGTCAAGCCCATGAAGTGCTGTGATTACTGGTAACCGCCCAATTAATTCAGGAATTAGCCCAAATTTTATTAAATCTTCGGGCAATACATTTTCAAATAAAGTCAAATCGTCCAATTTCGTATTATTTGTTTCAAGTCCGAACCCAACTCTCTTTTCATTAACTCTGTCTTTAACTTTAGCTTCCAGTCCTTCAAATGCTCCACCAACAATAAATAAAATATCCTTTGTATTAATTTCAATCATTTCCTGATTTGGATGTTTTCTTCCACCTTGTGGAGGCACGCTCGCAACAGTACCTTCAATAATCTTAAGTAACGCCTGCTGAACTCCTTCTCCAGAAACATCCCTTGTAATTGACATATTTTCCGATTTTCTAGCAATTTTATCAATTTCATCAATATAAATTATTCCATGCTCTGCTGCTTCAATATCATAATCAGCCGCTTTTATCAGTTTTAAAAGTACATTCTCAACATCATCCCCAACATATCCAGCTTCCGTCAATGTCGTTGCATCTGCAATCGCCAAAGGCACATTCAATGTTTTCGCCAGTGTCTGTGCAAGCAAGGTTTTTCCACTTCCAGTAGGCCCTACTAGCAGTACATTTGATTTTTGAAGCTCCACATCATTATCTACATTTTTCTGTTTGTGCATTATTCTCTTAAAATGATTATAAACCGCCACAGACAACACCTTTTTAGGCTGTTCCTGTCCGATAATATATTCATCAAGTTTTGCCTTTATTTCTTTAGGCTTTAACAGCGTGATTTCCCTGTTGTGTTCATTTTCATCATATTCCCTAAAACTGTCCAGCAATTCAGCACTATCTTCTATACATTCATTACAGATAAACACACCATCCTCTTCAGGACTTTGTATCAACCGTTCCACTTCATGCTCTTCCCTGCCACAAAATGAACAGTAATTTTTTTTCTTATTTGCCAATATTTTTCACCTCATTTTTTCTTTATATCTAATTTACTATTAACAATAAATTTATTTAGCAACTTCATCAAGATGTTATACTTTCAAAAAATTAAATACAATCTTTAAATATTTATGTAAATGATTTTTCTTTAGATTTTACAAATTGAATTATATTATATAGATATTTTTTCTTTTTTCTACGTAAAGGGGATCAATCGCCATCCCCTTTACAATCCCCGCTCGTCTAAGCATTTTTTGAAAATAAAAATTAAACTCACTTCGTTCAGACAGAAATTTTTATTTCCAAAAAATCACGACATTTTTAATCCAATTATAAAAACCTTTATAAGAAATACTTAACGATAAATTTTTAATTTAAGAACTGTTTTTAAAGTTACCAAATAAGTTTTACAATATTTTATCTATCAATCCGTAATTTACAGCTTCCTCTGGTGACATAAAATTATCTCTTTCAGTATCTGCATAAATTTCTTCTACTGATTTTCCAGTTGCTTCTGATAAAATTTTGCTTGTTATTTCCTTCATTCTTTCAATTTCTTTTGCTTGAATCTGAATGTCTGTTGCTTGACCTCTTGCTCCACCTAGTGGCTGGTGAATCATTATTCTTGAATTTGGTAATGAGTATCTTTTTCCTTTTGCTCCAGCTGACAATAATACTGCTCCCATACTTGCTGCTTGTCCCACACAGACTGTAGAAACATCGCTTTTAATGTGACGCATTGTGTCGTAAATTGCAAGTCCCGCGGTAATTACTCCACCTGGACTGTTTATATACATAACTATATCTTTTTCATTATCCTGTGCATCTAAAAATAACAATTGAGCGACAATTGCATTTGCCATTCCATCCTCAACTTCTCCACTTACAAAAATTATTCTATCCTTTAAAAGTCTCGAATAAATATCATAGCTTCTTTCCCCACGTCCATCATTTTCAATAACTACTGGACTATATACTGACATATTATTTCCTCCTCTTTCTGTCAATTTTTCTTTCATTTTCTTATTTTTCTCATTATTGTAAAACTATCGTAAAATTATTTTAAAATTTTACAGCTTTAAATATAGAGAAAAAGAATTTCGCAATAAATTATTTTATCACAAAATTCTTCTAAAATCAAAATATTCTTTTTATTTCGTAATTTTCTCGAAATTACTATTTAACTTTTGCTTCATTTACTAATAAATCAATTGTTTTTTGATTTACTAATCTGTAGTTTGTTTCATCAATGAATCTTTCATAGTTTCCATTTTTTCTTACATCAGAAAGTAATGTTTCCTTGTCAATTCCATACATTGCAGCTAATGTTTCAATTTCTTTTGTTATTTCGTCGTCAGTTGTCTTGATTTCTTCAGCTTTAGCGATTTCAGCTAATACTAGTTCTGTTTTTACAGCTCTTTCAGCATTTTCTTTTGCACTTTCTCTCATTGTTTCTAATGTTTGTCCAGTCATTTGGAAATATTGCTCCAATTTCATTCCTTGCATTTGTAATTGTTGTGCGAATCTATTGATTTGGTAGTCAATTTCTCTTTGAACTAATGCTTCTGGAACATCAAATGTAATTGCATCTACAACAGCTTCTACAACTTTGTTCTTAAAGTCATTTTCAGCTCTTGCTTCTTCTCTTTTTGTAATATTTTCTCTAGTTTTATTTGTCATATCTTCAACCGAGTCAAATCCTAATTCTTTTGCCAAGTCGTCATTTAATTCAGCTTCTTCTTTTCTCTTGATTGAATTTACTTTTACTTTGAATAAAGCTGGTTTTCCTTTTAAGTTTTCAGCGTGATATTCTTCTGGGAATGTAACATTTACGTCAAATTCGTCACCTTTTTTGTGTCCTACGATTTGATCTTCAAAAGTGTCAATAAAGCTGTGAGAACCTAATGTCAAGTCATACCCTTCAGCTTTTCCGCCATCAAATGCTTCTCCATCTATAAATCCTTCAAAGTTAATGTTTACAACATCATCATTTTTAGCTTCTTCATTTTCTTCAACTTCTTTTAATTTTGCTGCATTTTCTCTTAATTTTTCAATTTCTTCGTTTACTTTTTCGTCAGTAATTTCAACATTTTCCTTTTCTACTTCCACACCTTTATATTGCCCTAATTCAAATGAAGGTAATACAGGTATTGTAAATACTACTTCAACTTTATCATCGTTAAGTTCATATTTTTCAAGTTTAATATCAGCGATTGGTCTTAATTCATTTTCTGCAACCGCTTTTCTATATTCATCAGAAATGATATGATTTAAGATTTCTCCTTCGATTTCTTTTTTAAATTTATTTTCAATTACTTTCGCAGGTACGTGTCCTGGACGGAAACCATCTACTTTTGCATCTTTAAAATGTACTAAAACATGTTCTTTTAAATGTTTTAATTCTTCCCCTTCCCTAACTGCTGATACTTCATAAGTAGACTCGTTTAATTTTTTTACTGCCATTTCCTTAATTCCTCCTAAAAATTTTTATTATTTATAATTTAATTAATTAACTTAGTTATTTTACTTAAAATCTTTTATTTTCAGCTCAATAAACAAATCTGAATGAACAGACTTAAATATTGGTGTATAAACTATTTTAAATTTTTTCTTATAAAAATTATTCATCTTTAATTTATGTCCTAAATTATATCCAATTACTGAAATAATCCGATTATTTTTTCTGACAAATCCTTTGAAATGCCGATTATTTATCCCAAATTTTGTTAAATTAAAAAAATTCACATCAGAATCCATAAAATTAGGTTCCTGATTATCCAATCCAAAAGGGGAAAGCCTGTTTATTTCATGTAATTTTCGCTTGTTTAAATTCTCGATATTCAGCCAGGCATCCACGTACAATGTTTTTTGGACATTTTCCCTGTTTTTTCTTGCCAGTTTTTGCCGCAAATGTTTTTCAATTTCGCCTAAATATTTTTCCGAAACAAGAAATCCAGCTGCCAAGTCATGCCCTCCAAACCGCTCCAGCTTGTCCGACACACTTTTTAAAATATCAAAAATATTGATTCCTTCGATACTTCTGCAAGATGCCTTTCCATATCCGTTTTTTATTGAAATAAGAATCACTGGAATATTATACTTTATGGAAATTCTTGAACAAACTACACCAATTACGCCAGAATGCCATTTTCGACTTTTCATAAAAATGTATTTTGGACGTTCCAGACGCTGTATTTTTTCCTCCAGCTCGCTGTAAATCTCATTTTCCAGATACCGTCTGATTTTATTCGCACGTTTCATTTCCTCAATTATTGAGAAAAGCTTAAAATCATCTTCCTGAATAAAGAAATTTACAACAATTTTAGAATTATCAATTCTTCCAAGTGCATTAAAAATTGGTGCAATGAAAAATCCTATATCGCTCGTCGTTATATTTCTCGGATTTATTTTCAAATAGTTAATAATATACTTCAAACCTTTTATTTTGGTTTTTTTTAGATTATTTAACCCTTTTTTTATAATAAATCTGTTTTCATCTGTCATCGGCACAACATCTGCAACCGTCCCAATCATTATTATATCCAGATAATCATATAATATTTTTTTATTTGCACCATATCTTTCATAAACTGCGTCGGCAAGTTTAAATGCTACTCCTGAACCTGACAAAAACTTATTTGGATAAGTTTTACTAGTTTTTGGATTTATTGTAAGAATATCCATTTCTTCACAAACTTCGACTTGTCTATGATGATCTGTTATAATTATATCAATGCCGTTATTTCTCAACATTAATATTTCTTCCCGATTATTAATCGAAGTATCGACTGTTATAAACAATTTTGCTTCCCTTTTTTCCAGAAAAGTCACAAGATGCTTATTTATCTCAATTCCTTCATGAACACGATTTGGGATATAATAATCCACATTTAGTCCCAATTTTCGTAACATTATTACTAGATATGCCACTCCAGAAATTCCATCTACGTCATAATCTCCATAAACTACGATTTTTTCCTTGTTTTCCCCAGCCTGCTGTATTCTTTTCACAACTTTTTCCATATTTTCAAATAAAAATGGATTATGAATATCTTTTTTATCTGAATTTAAAAATTTAGAAACTTTTTCTTTTGTATTAATTCCACGATTCAAAAGAAGTCTTGAAATTAATTTACTTTCACCAAATTCAAAACTTTTAGATGCCAGATATTTTTCATCATAGTTTTTTATTTCCCATTTCATTGCAAGATTAATCGCTTTCTTTTTGTATAGTTGAATTGCCTTAAAATCTAAACTAAACAATTTTCCAAAATATTTTTAATAAATTTAGAAATTTTTGATTTCAAAGCAATTCTATTTATGCTATTCGATACTATCGTTTTCCTTTTTTATTTCATTCAATATCGACGCAATCTTTACTCCATATTCAACACTGTCATCCAAATGAATTCTAACTTCTGGAACAAATCTTATTGACAGCTGCGAACCAATCTGTTTTCTAAAAAAACCTTTTAACTTATTCAAATCTTCAGCGATTTTCTCTCTATTTACGTTATCTTTTAAATCCAGTATTGAAAAAGTCAAGTCAAGATACCGTCCGTCTTTTGTCAATTCAACCTTGTGAATAGATACAAGATTTTTTATTTTATCATTTTTTACCTCTGTCAAAAGCGTCATTCCGACAATTCTTGATATTTCCTTTTCCAATCCCTTTTTTCTTCTATCATTCATAACAATTATCACCTATCTATCCGTTATCTTGGGATTTCTTCCATAATATACGATTCGATAATATCTCCAGCCTTAATGTCATTAAAGTCCTGAATACCGATTCCACATTCTTGTCCCATTACAACTTCCTTAACATCATCCTTAAACCGTTTCAATGAACCTAATTCACCGTCAAAAATAATAATTCCATCACGAATTACACGAATTTTCGAATCTTTCGTAACTTTTCCGTCAACAACAACTGCTCCTGCGATATTTCCAACATTTGATACTTTAAACACTTGCTTAACTTCAATTCTTCCGTAGTAAACTTCCTTAAATTCTGGATCAAGCATTCCTTTCATCGCTTTTTCAATTTCTTCAGTTGCGTGGTAAATTACGTTGTAGTTTCTAATTTCTACTCCAGTTTTTTCGGCAATAATTCTGGCTGGTGTTGTTGGACGCACGTTAAATGCGATTATAATTGCATTTGATGCTTCTGCAAGTTTTACGTCCCCTTCCGTTACAGCTCCTGCACTTCCCTGAATTATATTAATTACAACTTTTTCTGTATTTAATTTTTCAAGCGATTCCCTCAATGCTTCAACTGATCCTTTTGAATCGGCTCTTATGATACATTTCAATTCTTTTAATTCTTGCTCTTCCAGTTCTTGAGATAAACTTTCCAGTGAAATATGTTTTTTCTTGTTTTGTTCGTTTACTTTTCTTTCTCTGATAAAATCTTCAACAATTTTCTTAGCCTGTTTATCACTTTCTACACCATACAAAATATCTCCCGCATTTGGAACGACATTAAATCCTGTAATTTCAACTGGCTGTGAAACAATAGCCTTGTTTATTTTTTTACCTCTGTCATCAAGCATTGAACGGACTCTACCATGAGATTCCCCTGCTACGAACACATCTCCAATTTTAAGCGTTCCTTCTTGCACAAGCACATCGGCAACTGCTCCCATTTTTGGATCCAGTCTTGATTCTACAACAACTGCTTTAGGACGTTTGTTTGGATTAGCTTTTAATTCTTCAAGTTCCGCTGTAATTAATATTGTTTCAAGAAGTTCTTCCAAATTAATTTTCTTTTTGGCAGAAATTTCAACAAATTCAGTAGTTCCTCCCCATTCAGGCGACATCAAGCCATATTCAGTCAATTCAGTCCTAACTTTCATAGTATCCGCACCTGGTTTATCAATTTTGTTAATTGCAACAATTATAGGAACGTTGGCTTCCTTAGCATGAGAAATAGCTTCCACAGTTTGAGGTTTTACCCCATCATCAGCGGCTACAATCAGAATCGAAATATCCGTAATATTCGCTCCTCTTGCTCTCATTTCAGTAAACGCCTCATGCCCTGGAGTATCAATGAATGTAATTCTCTGCCCCTTCCAGTTTACTTGGTAAGCCCCGATTTTTTGCGTAATTCCTCCAGCTTCATCACTCATAATATTTGTATGTCTAAGTGCATCAAGCAATGAAGTTTTCCCGTGGTCAACGTGTCCCATTATTGTAATTACAGGTGCTCTTGTAACAAGTTCAGCTTCCTTATCTTCTTGCTCAAGATGATATTTTTCACCATAACTAACTTCTTCAATTACTTCCTTTTCCACAATTACTTCATAGTCAAGTGCCACTTCTTCAGCTTCCTCAAATGATAAAATTGCATTCGCAGTAAGCAGTTTCCCTTCCATAAAGAATTTCTTAATTATGTCAGATACATTGATTCCCAATTTTTCAGCTAGGTCTTTAATAACAATTTCTTCTCCAATTGTTATCATTCCTATGCTCTCTCCTTCAATTCTGACAATTTCATCTTTGACAGCCTTTTCCTGTTTCTTGTTTTTCTTTTTCTTTTTGTCATCTTTTCTAAAGTCAGAACGAAGTTCTTTTTCCTGCTGTTCTCTGTCTCTTCTATTTTTCTCGTATTTTTTCTTATCGAATTTTCCTTTTCCTTTTCCGCCAGCTCTTCCTTTTTCAGCCACTGTAGATGCTGGAATTTCCGATTGTGTCTCTTTTTTATTTGAAAAGTTTCGGTTGTCTCGTCTAAAGTCATCTCTATCCCTGTTAAATCCACCTCTATCAGAAAAATTACGGTTGTCTTGTCTGTCTCTAAAGTTTCTTCCACCACTTTGATTATCTCTATCTCTGTTTTGGAATCCTCTATTATCTCGATTCTCTCTATTGTCCCGAGATTGATTATTTCCATCTTTATTAAAATTTCTATTATCTCGTCTGAAATTATCTCTTCCATCTTTTCTAAAGTTATCTCTATTTCGGTTATCTCGTCCTTGATTATCCCGATTTTGGAAGTTTCTTCCACTATTTTCTCTGTTATCTCGATTATTGTTATCTCTATCTCTGTTAAAATTACGGTTATCTCGATTATCTCGAGATTGATTGTTTCCATCTTTATTAAAGTTTCGGTTGTCTCGTCTGAAATTATCTCTTCCATCTTTTCTAAAGTTATCTCTGTTTCGGTTGTCTCGTCCTTGATTATCCCTGTTTTGGTAATTTCTTCCGCTGTTTTCACGATTATCTCTGTTTTCTCTATTTTGAAAATTTTGCTTTTCTTTGTTTACATCATTCATTTTATTATTTTGACTACTCAAATTAGCTTTCATCTCCATTTTCTTTTGATTTTCTTTTTTATCAAATTTATTTGACTGTTCAAATTTTTGATTTTGCTTATTATCTAAATTTTTTTCTGAATTTAGTTTACTATTTTTGTTTAATGGCTGTTTTGCATTTTTTTTGTAATTTTCATTATTTTTATTTTGTTTAGCATTATTTTTTTGAATGTTTGAATGGTTGCTTACCTTCGGTGTACTATTTTCCTTGGTTTTCATTTCATTTTTATTCAAATTTTCAGGTTTGCTTTTATTACTGTTATTTTGATTACTTTGGATATTTTTTTGAAGATTTTTTCTAATTAAAGATTCTTCTTCGCTGCTTAATACATTCATATGATGTTTTTTACCTTTTACACCGATTTTAGCAATATCCTCAATAAACTTAGCAGTTCCGCTATAACCTAATTCTTTTGCCAATTCATGTATTTTCATCCATTCATCACCTCCACTTTGCTTAATATTCCTTTTATTACTTTCTTGTCAAAAATACCGACAACGTTTACATCTCTTGAAAAAAGTTCTATTAATTCAGCTTTTTTTTCAATAAATACAATTTTAAAATTAAATTTCTCACTTAATTTTTTAAATTCTTCAATATATTTGGACTTTATATCTTTTGGAATAACTACAAGTTTTATCTTTTCCCGTTTTATTCCATCAATAGTCTCATCTATTCCAAAAACAAAATATTCAGAATTTTTCATCGGCTTTAAAATATCAATTATATTTTTCTTTTGCTTTTTCATTTCCTCTAGCATTTTCACAAGATGTTCCATCTCAATGTTGTATTTCTTATGTTTTGACAACTTTTCAATACATTGAACCGTTTTACATACGTAAAATCCTCTTGCCTGTATTTTCATTTCCTTATCAAAGACATATTTCCCATCTCGCTCAGCTACACGGAAAAATTCAGGCTTTTCACCTTTTTTTCGACAGCAAATACACATTCTTTCAGGTATTTTCATTTCTTTATCTTTTAATGTATCCAAACTCTCTAATCATCTCCTTGTTCGATACAATCTGAATTTCAAAAATTACTTTTATTTTAAAATTATTTTTGTTTTCAGAATTTTCTAATAATCTTCATTTTTATTAAGTCCAGCAAATGCACTTTCCTCTTCATAATCTTCATCCGTTTCATCAGAAATTTCGGCTTCATCAGCATTGTCGATATTTTCAAATTCAGATTCTTCTAAATCACTTTCAACTGAATTATGAAATGCAGTTTCTTCTTCCAATTCATATTCATCATTTTGCTCTATTTCAAAAGGCTCTGTATGAATGTCAATTTTCACTCCACAAAGTCTTGCTGCAAGTCTTGAATTTTGACCTTTTTTACCTATCGCAAGTGATAACTGGTTTTCAGCAACTAAAACTTTTGCTATTTTTGTATTTTCCTCTTCTCCTTCAACAATTTCCACAAGCAAAACTTCTGCAGGATTTAAAGCATTTTTTACAAATTCCCTTATATCTTCGTTCCAAAGCACAATGTCAATTTTTTCTCCACGCAGCTCGTCAATAATATTCTGTATTCTCATTCCATTACGTCCGATACACGCACCTTTTACATCCAGATTTTCATCTTCCGAATAAACTGCCACTTTTGCACGGCTTCCAGCTTCCCTTGCTATATTTTTTATTTCAATTATTTTTTCTTCAATTTCAGGAACTTCCAATTCCAGCAAGCCACGAAGCAATTCTTCAGATTTTCTTGAAACAAAAGTTTTTGTAAACTTAGTTGATTCCTCCACATTTCCAACGTAAATTTTAACTCTTTCATTTTGTACAAAATTATCCGTTGGCGATAATTCCTTAAATGGCACAATCGCTTCAAGCCCGTTTATATCAATATATAAATTCCCCTTTTCATCGGTTTTTCTAACATTTGCTGATACAATTGAATTTTCAATTTCCTTAAATTTGTTAAAAATATTTCTTTTTTCACATTCCCTAACTTTCTGCACAACAATCTGTTTTGCATTCTGAATTGCATTTCTCTTAAAACTTTCTGCATTAATTTCTAAATCCAGAATATCTCCCAGCTTAGCACGTTTTTTCACAGAAATTGCATCTTCTAGGCTAATTTCCTCATCTGGATTTTCCACATTTTCTACAATTAGTCTTTGTGAAAATACTTTTACATCTCCACTGTTCCTATTAATCGTTACTTTTACATTGTCCTTTTCGCCATAGTTTTTTTTATATGCCGCAAGCAATGCAGTTTCTATAGTTTCAAGCAATTCTTCCTTTAATATTCCTTTTTCTTTTTCAAGCTCATCAAGTGCTTCCAAAAAAATTTTCTGATCTCTTCCTCTCATTAGTTCTCCTCACCGTTTAATACACCATTTGGTATTTCATATATCAAATTCGCCTTCTTTAATTTCAAAAGCGGTATTTCCACAACTTTCCCCAAATTCTCATCCAAAAGGAAAATCGTATCATTTTCAAATTTTTCAAGTTTTCCTAAAAATTTCTTTGCCCCATCAATATTGCTTTTTGCCTGAACATTGATTTTCTCCCCCAAGAATCTCAAAAAATCTTTAGGCTTCTTCAATCTACGCTCAACCCCTGGAGTAGAAACCTCCAAAAAAAACTTCTCATCTATCAGGTCATCAGCAACCCCGTCAATCTCACGACTAAAATCAATACAATCATCAAGTGTAGTCGTACTTCCATCTTCCTTTTCCACATACACTCTCAAATAATTATACCCGCCATCCCTGACATATTCCAAATCCGCCAATTCCAGCTTCATCTCTTTTAAATGCAATTCGATTCTCTTTTCAAACTCATTTAAAATCTGCTCCATAAAATTACACCTCATATCTAAAACTAAAGAGTGGGCTAACCCACTCTCTACCTAAAATTATTTTCTGTAACTATAATAACACATTTTCGCTTTTTTTTCAACCCCCTATTTTTTTTATAACAAAAAAAACAACCTTATACAAAAGTTGTTGTTTTTTAAACCTTATTTTAATGGATAAATTACTTTAACTTTAGTAGGACCTAGTGGCTCAGGAAAATCCACTATTGTTTCAATCCTTGTTTTAATGGATAACTTACTTTAACTAAAAGATCCTGATGAGCTTCTAATTGGATTAGATATGTTTCAATCCTTGTTTTAATGGATAACTTACTTTAACTTTTAATTTAGACTCCTCTTCTTTCTTGTCTTCATTTGTTTCAATCCTTGTTTTAATGGATAACTTACTTTAACAATTGAGAAAAGAGGTGTACACAGGTGTAAATCAACGTTTCAATCCTTGTTTTAATGGATAACTTACTTTAACTTTTTTCAAGGAGAAAATAAAATGAATAAGTACAAGCAAGTTTCAATCCTTGTTTTAATGGATAACTTACTTTAACCGAAGGTGTAAATGGAGAAAGATATTCTGATTTAATAAAGTTTCAATCCTTGTTTTAATGGATAACTTACTTTAACGTTATTCCGAACATGTCGGAGTGTAGGTTGTTCGGGGACGGTTTCAATCCTTGTTTTAATGGATAACTTACTTTAACAACTCTTCATTAGTGAAGAAAGGAGTAGGGCTAAAAACAGTTTCAATCCTTGTTTTAATGGATAACTTACTTTAACCCGTACTTTTGAGAAAACCCTTTATTTATCGGTGTTATAGAATTTTTTTCAGACATTAAAATCGTATTTTTTTGCTTGATTTTTATCATTTTTTGCTGTTTTTTTGGCATTTTCCGTAACTCCTAACGTGCATTTTTATTGGCTTTAAATGGATTTTTCTCTGCTTTTTTAATTTTTAGTAGTGGTAGGAATTTTTACTACGAACTTATTGTACCACATTTTTTTAATTTTTCAAAATTTTTTTTAAATTATAATGATAAATGTATGAATATTTTAAGCCGTAAAAGACAAGTTTGTTGTTTTTTTATAGTATCTATGATAAAATGAAAAATGAGATGAAATAGCAGGAAGGTAGTAAAATGAAAGTATATTTAGAATTGTTTTGGATCTTTTTTAAGATAGGTACATTTACTCTTGGTGGAGGATATGCTATGGTTCCGCTAATACAGAATGAAATTGTGAATAAGAAAAAATGGATTGAGGAAGAGGAATTTGTAAAACTTTTAGCACTTGCTCAATCTTCACCAGGCGCATTGGCTGTAAATGTTTCAGTTTTTGTGGGATATAAGATGAAAAGGATGTTAGGGCTTATAACCACAGTTTTGGGAGCGACATTACCGTCATTCATAATTATTCTTATTATAGCTTCATTATTTAGCAACATACAGGACAATATATATGTGATAAAGGCTTTTAAGGCAATAAGGCCGATGGTGGTTGCGTTAATTGCGGCAAGTGTTTATACAATTGGGAAATCGGCTAAAATTAATAAAAAAACGTTATGGATTGTTATTTTAGTGGCAGCAATGGTGGCTTTTCTTAAATTTCCGCCTATTGTTATGATTATTTTAGGTGCTTTTTTAGGAAATGCTTGGATGATTTGGAGGAAAAATAAATGAATTTAGCAATATTATTGATATTATTTTTTGTATTTTTTAAAATAGGGCTATTCAGTTTTGGCGGCGGATATGCAATTTTACCGCTTATTCAGGCTGATGTTGTAGATTTACATAAATGGGTGAATGTACAGCAATTTACAGATATTGTGGCAATTTCACAAGTAACGCCGGGGCCAATTTCATTGAATGCCGCAACTTATGTGGGTTATCTGATTGGCAATAAGGCAGGATTCTGGGACGCGTTTATAATGGGCACAGCCGCAACATTGGGATTAATTCTCCCATCAGTTATTATAATGACAATTTTTAGTAAATTTTATTTAAAATTTCAAGACAACAAATATATGGACAATGCGTTTACAGGTTTAAAAATTGTTGTTGTCGGACTGATTCTAGCGGCTGCGATAATGCTAGTGGATAAAAACAACTTTATAGACTGGAAAAGTGCAGTGATATTTGTTGTTTCAGTGGCACTTGTGCTGAAATGGAAAGTAAGTCCAATATTACTCACAGTAATTGCGGCAATTGCGGGAATAATAATTTATTAAATAAATTTACTTTTGGAAAAAAATTACTTGAATAAATGTTTGTGATAAAATACAAGATTGTAGAAGGAAAAGAGGAAAATTATGAAAAAAAAATACATTATTGTAATGCTAATACTAATTTTAATATTTAGTTGTGGAAAAAAGAAGAAAAGAAATAATGATGTAAAATCTAAAGCGACAATTGAACAAAAGGAAAATAACAGAATAAAGGAATTGACAGAAAAGGCTCGAAAAGGAGATGTGGAAGCGCAAACTCAACTTGGAGAAGCCTATCTTCATGGAATTGATACAAAAATTGATTACAAAAAAGCTATGGAATGGAGCAAAAAAGCCGCTGCAAAAGGAAGTTCTCGTGCAATGACGAATGTTGGAATTCTTTATTTTGAAGGATTTGGCGTAAAAAAAGATTATAAACAAGCATACAAATTATTTTCAGATGGAGTAGATGGTGGAGATATGAAAGCTCTAAAATATTTAGGGACAATGTATGAAAAAGGATTGGGAGTAGAAAAAAGTTTTGACAGCGCTGCATTTTACTATGAAATGGCAGATAGTAGCGGTGATTTAACTGTACGGTACAATTTGGGAAAAATTTACGAAATGGCAGGAGATTATGCAAAAGCGGTGGAACTTTATCAAAAAACTGATGGCAGAATGGATCAAGTTACAGCTCCAATGTATGAAGCATTAGGAGACTTATACGTAAATGGTAAAGGTGTCAAAAAAAATCTAAAGGAAGCTAGTGAATGGTATGAAAAAGCATCAAAATCTGGAAGTCAGCAAGCTAAAAATAAACTGGATAAATTAAAATAAATTTAAAATTATGAAATTTTTTATGGATAAATTTTCTAAAGAATACTGTTTACTAAACTTATTATTTATGATAAAATAAATTAAGAAAAATAAGTGTAGAATTTGGGAATTTTTTTAATGAAAATAGAGAAAGGAGAAAGCTACTTGTAAAACAGTCTAAAAGTGGAAAATATGACTGTCGGTTTAATTGAAAGAAGCCTAGTAGCAGTGGGAAATAATGTTAGAAACATTAATTTTTAGAGAAATAAGATATAATGGGAATAATGAGCAGCTTTTAAAAGAAAATTTATCTAAAATCAAAGATAATCCTGATGATACAGAAGTATTACAAACGCTGGCATCTATTTACCATGCATTAAAAGAAAATGACAAAGCAATTGAAATTTATGAAAAATTGGTAAAATTAGAACCTGAAAAAAGTGAAAATTGGGCATTTTTAGGTTATTTATATTATGAAAACGAAGATCTTGAAAAAGCTGAAGAAAATTTCAATAGAGCGTTGGATGACAATATGGATGAGCCGTTTGTGTTATTTCTTTTAGGAAATATATATTCGAGAAAAGGTAGAATAGCTGAAGCGGTTAATTGTTATGATCTTGCAATATTTTTAGATTTTGACATGTATATCGCACATATTGATTTTGCTAGAAAATACGAGCATATGGGACGTCATGAAAAAGCGCTTGAAGAATACAGGGCTGCCTTTAGAATTGATCCAAGAGACGAAGGGCTTATCGAAAAAATAGACTATATTGAGAATAAATGTAAAAATAAGAAAGAAAAGAAAAAAAATGGAAATTTAAATTTTGCAACAGCAAATTTAGGAATTGTCTAAAATTAAACTAAATATTTATAATTTAAAATACAATTTTATTTTAGAAAGTTGTCTTAAAATAAGTAAAGAATTTCTTATTATAGCAACTTTCTATTATTTTATTTTTAAATATTTAACTAGGCTGTGTCTGAAAACTCGAAATCTATGTTATTTTTAATGTTTTTTTATTTTATAAATTATACAAATCACGATAAAATCAGTGTTTATTATTTTTGATTTTGGAAAAATTTGTTAAAAATTCATCATTTCGATAGTTTTCAGACACGCCCTAAGTCATTTTCTAAATTTTTATTTTAGACTTTTTTGTTAATAATTTAAAATAAAAAATATTAAGAAAGAGAGAAAAAATGGTAAATTTAGTATGTGAAGCAATTCTTCCAGATTGTCCAATGAAAGATGTGGAAGAAATTGAGAAAAGTATAGTGACAACTTATAAAAAAAGTATATGGTCAAAATTTTTAAAGGCAATTAATGATTTTGATATGATACAGGATGGAGATAAAATAGCGATTGGAGTTTCTGGTGGAAAGGATAGCTTACTTTTGGTGAAGTTGTTTCAGGAATTGAAGAAAGATAGACGAAAAAATTTTGACTTTAAAGCAGTTAGCTTAAATCCTGGTTTTAGAAATTCTGATTTGGATAATTTTAAAAATAATTTGGATAAATTAAATATTGACTGTGAGATTATTGATACAAATATTTGGGAGATTGCGAATGAAAAGGCAAAAGACTATCCATGCTTTTTATGTGCTAAAATGCGACGTGGAATTTTGTACACGCAAGTGGAGGAACTGGGATTTAATAAATTAACGCTGGGACATCATTTTGACGATGTAATTGAAACAACTTTGATAAATATGTTTTATGCTGGTACAATGAAAACAATGACCCCAAAAGTTCCTTCAACTTCTGGAAAACTGGAATTAATCCGTCCACTAATTTATGTAAAAGAAGCTGATATAATTGATTACACAAAAACAAATGGAATACGTGCAATGAACTGCGGATGTACAATCGAAGCTGGAAAAACTTCGAGCAAACGTAAAGAAGTAAAAGACTTGCTTGCTGCACTTGAGGAAAAAAATCCTGGAATTAAACAAAGTGTGTTTAATTCGATGAAAAATATAAATTTGGATTATGTGTTTGGGTATACAGGTGGCAAAGAAGTTAAATAAATGCTAGAGTAGTCAATGACTGCTCTTTTTATATATATGATTTTTTAAGTAACAGGTAAAAATTCGGTTGTATATATGGAAATAATAGAGTATAATTATAAAAGAAGTTGTAAAATAAATAAAAGTTTAGGAGCGATGGATTATGAAAAAAATTTTTGAACCAAAATGGTGGCATAAATCAGTGGTTTATCAAATTTATCCAAAAAGCTTTAATGATACGACAGGAAGTGGAGAAGGAGATATAAAGGGAATTATTGAGAAATTGGATTATTTGAAGGAACTTGGAATAGAAGTAATTTGGATTACTCCGATGTATAAATCTCCGCAAAATGACAATGGATATGATATAAGCGACTATTATGATATTGATCCTAATTACGGAACAATGGCGGATTTTGAAAAAATGTTATCTGAATCACATAAAAGAGGGTTAAAAATAGTAATGGATATTGTTGTGAATCATTCTTCCACTGAAAATGAGTGGTTTAAAAAATCTGAAGCTGGAGATCCTGAATATAAAGATTTTTATATTTGGAAAGATGCAGTTGATGGGAAGGAGCCTACAAACTGGGAGTCAAAATTTGGAGGGAATGCCTGGAAATATTCGGAAAAGAGAGGGCAATACTATTTACATTTGTTTGATGTGACGCAAGCTGACTTGAACTGGGAAAATGAAAATGTGAGAAAAAAAGTTTATGAAATGATAAAATTCTGGCTGAATAAAGGTGTTGACGGATTTAGGCTAGATGTCATCAATCTTATATCAAAAGATCAGAGATTTTTGAGTGACGACGGGACTGATACGAGATTTGTCCCTGATGGAAGAAGATTTTATACAGATGGACCTAGAATCCATGAATTTTTGAAGGAAATGAACAGAGAAGCCTTTGGAGGAGGAGAACTTATCACAGTTGGAGAAATGTCTTCTACAAGCCTTGAAAACTGTATTAAATATTCAAATCCTGATGAAAAGGAATTATCAATGGCATTTTCGTTCCATCATTTGAAAGTTGACTATCCAAATGGAGAAAAATGGGTAAAAGCTCCGTTTGACTTTGTACAATTAAAAAAAATATTCTCTAAATGGCAAATTGGAATGTATGAAGGGAACGGATGGAATGCGACTTTCTGGAACAACCACGACCAGCCAAGAGCTTTGTCAAGATTTGGAAATGACAAGGAATATCATAATGAATCAGCTAAAATGCTTGCCACAGTTCTTCATGGACTGCAGGGGACACCTTACATTTATCAGGGAGAAGAATTTGGAATGACAAATCCGTATTTTGATAATATCAGTAAATATCGTGATGTTGAATCAACTAATAATTATAAAATTTTGTTGGATAAAGGATATTCTGAAGAAGAAGCTATTGAAATTTTAATGCAAAAATCTAGGGATAATTCCAGAACACCTGTTCAATGGGATGATTCTGAAAATGCAGGATTTACAACTGGAACTCCTTGGATTGGAATACCTGAAAATTATAAAAAAATCAATGCTGAAGCAGCTTTAAAAGATAAAAACTCGGTATTTCATCATTATAAAAAATTAATTGATTTAAGAAGAAATGAAGAATTAATGATAACAGGAAGATATGAAGATATTGATTTGGAAAACAAAAATGTTTATGCATACAAACGTGTTGGAGAAAATGGGGAATTAGTTGTAATCAGTAATTTCTATGAACCTGAAGTGGAATTTGAGCTGGAAGGAAACAGAGTTATAGGACTGGAAAATGCTCAAGTTTTATTATCAAACTATGAAACAGCTCCTGAAATTCGAGATGGAAAAATTATTTTGAAACCTTATGAATCAATTATTTTTAAAAAATAATGAAAATTATGAATAACAAAAAATAAACTTTACCGTTAAATAGGATTCTCATTTTTGAAACTTATTTGGCGGTATTTTAAATAAAAAATGAAGAAGGAAATTAAAATGAAGACAGAAATTATATGTGTTGGAACAGAATTATTAGTTGGAGATATTGTAAATACGAACGCACAGTATATTTCAGCAAAGCTCACAAATATTGGAATTGATTTGTATTATCAGACTACGGTTGGAGATAATTACGGACGGCTTATGGAGTGTCTGAAAAATGCTTTTAAAAGAGTGGATTTGGTGATTACTACTGGGGGACTTGGGCCTACAGTTGATGATATTACAAAAGAAGTTGTGGCTGATTATTTTGGGGAAGAGCTGGAAATGATTGAGCGGTATTATGATTTGATTGTGAAAAAATATAATGCGAGAGGCTTTGGGGAAGTGGCTTCTGGTGGAAAAAAGGAAGCATCTATTTTAAAAAATTCAAAATTACTGGAAAATGAAGTTGGGCTTGCACCAGGATTTTTTTATGAAAAGGATAATAAAAAAATAATAGTATTGCCAGGACCTCCAAGAGAAATGACGTGGATGGTGGATAATCAAGTTTTACCATTTTTAAAGCAATATTCAAATGATATTTTGCTAATGAAAACTCTTGAAATAAAAGGAGTTCCAGAAGGGAAAATTGACGATAGACTAAAAGATTATTTTGAAATGTCTAATCCAACTGTTGCTCCTTATGCAAAGGAAGGCTGTGTTCACGTAAGAATTGCAATGAAAGGCGATAGAGGGAGTACAGATTATCTGATTGCTGAAATTGATAAAATTGCGAGTGAAATTATTGAAATTTATCCGCAAGCAGTGGAAATTAAGGAAGATTAGTTACAAAAATTTAAAAAATAAAGGAGAAAAAATATGGATAATGCTGTAATAAAAGTCGTCGGTATTGGTACAGCGGGAAATGAGGTTTTGAATAAAATTGCCCACAGAAAAATTTCAGGGGTTGAGATTGCGAGAATTGATACAAATCAGGAAAATTTCAATAAAGAAGTTGAAGTTGTATTACAAAATTCAGATTTAGTGTTTATTTTGATGGAAATGTCGGAAAAGAAGAATAACGAGATTACCGGTATTGTTGCACAAACTGCAAAAACGAAGGGAATATTGACAATAACTGTAGCTGTTACATCAGTTAATTCAAATGGAGAAACTGAAGAAATTGAAAAATTGAAAGAAGTTTCTGACACAGTTATAGTTTTACCACTTAAAAAATTAGCTGAAGCAGATCCTAGTACAACTTTTGACAAAATATTTGAGAAAAGAGATGAAAGTTTTATAAAAAATGTAGAGTTTATTGCAAATGTGATAAATAAACAAGGGGTAGTAAATCTTGATCTTGATGATGTAAAAAAAATGTTAAAAGATTCCAAAACTGCTGTAACGGTATTTGGTAAAGGTGAGGGGCAGGATAGGATAAAACTTATTTTAGAACAACTATCAAATTATCCTTTTTCGAAAAATCTTTCTAAAAAAGCTAGAAAAATAATGATAAATATTGTGGGTGGAGCGGATATTGGATTGCAGGAAATACAGGAAATAGTTCAGAAAACATTTCAAAAATTCGGAAGTGATAAAACAGGTGTATTATGGGGATATAATATGAATCCTGAAGTTGAAGAAGAAATTGAAGTGGGCATATTAATGACAGACTTCTCTGATTAAGATAATCTAAAAGGGTCCCAAATACAATAAAAGAATTAAAGTCGGAAACTGAAATAGTTTATACAAAAAGATTTGAAAAAATAAACAAGGAAATTTAAAAATTTCAAAAGAAAATTAAACAGTTAAAAACTGAAAAAAGAGGAAGAAAATTATTATTATTATAATAGGGCGTGTCTAAAAACTCTCAAAATCATGAATCTTTAACAAATCTTTTCAGAATCAGAAATATATAAATACTGATTTTATCGTGATTTGTACAATTTATGAAATCAAAAAAACATTAAAAATAACATAGATTCTGAGCTTTCAGACACAGCCTATTAAAAAAATTCTATTCTTCTGAATTAATTACCGAATGTAGTCAAAAGTTTCCAAAGTCAAATTTCTGTTCCCATTTCCATAGAAATATACTTTAAATATTGTTCCTTTTGAGAATTTATAATAAGTCTGGTCAACAAGTCCTGTAAAATTAAATGTTTTTCCTGACTGAAGGCTAATGCAGTTTGCGAATCTTTTACCATCTTTTGTTGTACCTTTTGAAGTTACACGACATTTTTCTACTGTTCTTAAAGTTTTTTGTGCTGCAAAATTATAGACATTTCCTAATATTAAAAATGTAAAAATAATTTTTTTCATAATAAATCATCCCCTATTATTATAATCTTTAATCATTCATAAAAATCTATATATATTTCTTTACTTCCATTTCTTTTAATTTTTCAGTTTTTATATTTATCTGATGTTCCATGATGATGTTACTATTTCCAGTAATTTTGTAATGTTGTTTGGCTTTGCAATTACTGCTACATAATATACTTCATTTTCAGCATCTATAAATATCATTGAAGCCTGAAGATTATTATTATTCACTGTTTCAGAAAATATCAGATAAGCCTGATGGCCATTTATACTGTTCTGATATAGTTTCAGGTTTTCTTTTTTTTGACCCTGATTTACTAGCTCCGCTATCATTTGTGTTGCTGCTTTTCCTGCATTTACTCTTTCTTCAGATGGTACTTTATCCAGGATAATCATTTCATTCTCATCATTTTTTATTCCAGCACTTGTAGAATTTGTATTATTCTGGATTTCATTCCAGTTTCCCTTTGGATAATTCATAAATCCTACTGTTTCATTTCCAAATCTACCGTTATTTGTGTCCTGTATAACATCACTTTTCTGAAAACTGTTATTTTCTGGTACCTGCTGCACAGAACTGTTTTTATTTTCAGAAATTTCATTTTCAGGATTTTCATTATTTTTCTGATTGTCACTCTTCATGGCACACGATAAAAACATCAATATTGTTAAAAATATAAACAGAACTTTTTTCATTTGTAACCTCCTCTTTTCCCTTTAAAACTCTATATTTATTACCATATTACTCCCAGCCTTTTTGCAAGTTGTACATAATTTGCAGGAGGCATCCAGTATTTAATAATTTTTTTATTTTTATTGAATACATCCAGTGCTTTTTCTTTTTCGCCTTTTTTCAGATAAACATCTATCATAATTCTGAACAGTTCATTCATCGGATGATTTCTACTACTTTCATAAACAAAGTCTGGATATTTTTTTGTATCGACATTTTTATATGCTTCAATTCCTTTTTGTGCATAATTTAATATTTCTGAATAATTATCAGGATAATTATGATAAATAAAATCTGTCATAATACGGTATCCTTCCGGATAATCAGGGAAATTTTCTATTAATTTTTGCGATATTCTTTTAAAATTGATGTTATCAGGATTTTTTACCGGTGAGTAAAGTATTAGAAGCATTTTATAATCATCAATTTTTGCTGTTTTATTTTTTATTTTTTCCTCTTTTTCACTGATTAAAAGTTTTCTATCATCATCATTTCCCGGCGTTCTTACAATTTCTCCTATGGTTTTATCCATTCCTTTTATTTTATAGCTGTCAAGTGAAAGAATATTTATAAACTCTATATTCTCATCATAAGGAATTTTCCATTTTTTAAGCGGATAGAAGTACTCAAATTTTACAATCATTTCTTTTTCGATATATTTTGTGTCATTTTTCTTTAATTCATTTTTCAAAAAAGAAGAGATTTCCTGTTCTATTATTTCTAGCTGTGTAGATCTGCTTTTTCCTCTTACCAACGAATTAAAGTCTTTGTTTTTATAAAATTTAGACATTGTATAGTTTAAATCGGGATATTTTAGTGACACATTTACATAAGCCAGCTTTATGTCCCTTCCGTTTCCATTTTTCTGCTTTGTTAGTTCAATTTTATTTATTTTATAAGTAAGATATTTATAACTTTCTTGTGAAGTACGCCAGATATTAAACCACATTAAATGATATTCACTAACTTTTTTTGTATCTTCATTTTTTGCTGCATTGATATAATCTTCAAAAGCCGCTATTACAGCCTTTTTATCATCATTCTCTTCAGCACTTTGGCTAATTCCGCAGCTTGTTATAAACATAATTGCCAGTAAAATAAATGATATAATTCTTTTCATGATTCCTCCTGATTTTTCTAATAATAAATTTTCCTGGTTACACTAAAAATGCTATTTTTTTTAACTTTTTAATCAAAAAATAAACTATTTTTTCATATTTTCTGAAGTAGATGCCATATCTTTGGAAAATGTCATTGAAATTCCTGTATCCTGATTATACTGCACTTTTCCATTTTTTACAATAATTTCATCTGATTCCTTGCCGTTTCCCACAAGAATGTATCTCCCGTTGCCCTTACTTTGCATGTCATAAGTTCCTGCCTTTGTTATACAGTTCCCATTAACTACATTGTTAAGGCTTATATAGGCAATATTTCCTTTTATTTCAAAATAAGAATTTTCAAAACATTCCTGACCTGCCACCTTTACAGTCTGCCCTTTTGTAGTCAGCGTTTCCACATTATATTTTCCTGAAATACTGCTTTGGGAAGCTTTCCCCTTTGCTTCACATCCCATACTCATTAAAATCATTCCTGCCATCATAGCTAGATTTATTTTTTTATTTTTCATTTTTTCACCTCTGTCTGTATTTAACTATTCAAAATTCCATCAGCTATTTTCTTATCCTATTAAAATAAATGTATATGTGCTTTACTTCCATATAGTAAAACGAATGTCATAATTGGCATAAAAGGTATAAAAAGAAGCATACTCTGCATTATCTTCATTTTAAAAAGCCTAAATTTTACTTTTGGAATCTGCTTTTTCTGAATTATGTCTATCATGTTGTCCACAATTTCTGAGATTCTGCTATTTTCTATCATTATATCTGTTTGCGAAGATCCTCCTTTTAAGTTTTTCTCAGGCACAAAACAGATTTCCTTTTTTCCATCAAGAAGATAGATGTGAGATTTATATCTGATTATTCGAGTGCCAAATAGAGGAAATAACTCAGTACCCCAGTTATAGCCTTTAATATCTAGTAATTTTCCATTTAAATAAAAATCTTCATTTATTATTTCAAGTGTATCTTTTGTTTTTTCTTTTGGATAATAATATTTGTTCCCATATGTTATACTTATTACAGCACAGCTAAGTAAAAGCAGTATTCCAATTTTTATTCCAGAAAACATTAATATTTCTGTTATGGTAAAGCAGATAATATTTAGAAGAACTGCTTTTTTCAGATTTTCAGACACTTCATAAAATACCGTTCCTGTTTCTGTTCTTTCACGGTAAACTGTATCAGCTGATAAAATTCCAAGTTTTATTTCCTCTTTAACCTCATCCTCATACCTTTGAATAATCTTATGTAAATTTTTTTTGATTTTTCTATTTTTCATATCAAAAATAATTATTATACCCAAAACTGCAAAATATATTAATGCAAAAACTAAACTATACAGCATTTTAGACTCCCTGAATTAATAAGATATTCCTTGCAATGTTATATGAATTCTGTCAGCATCCACTTTTAAAATTGTTTTCAGTACCTGTTTTTACAAAGATAATATTGTTATACACCATATATGCTACCATTATTTTACTAAAATAAATACATATATGCTTTGCTTTTATACAAAAAAACAAGTATCACAATTGATATAAAAAGTAAAAAAAGAAGTATGCTCTGCATTTTTTTCATTTTAAAAAGTTTGAATTTTACTTTTGGAATCTGTTTTTTCTGGATTACATCAATAATATCATCTATAATTTTAGAAATTCTGTCATCTTCTATTATTATATCTATTCGAGATCTTTTTAACTGTCTTTCAGGTACAAAACAGATTTCTTTTTTGCCATCAAGAAGATAAATATGGGATTTAGAGTATATTATTTTAGTTCCAAATAGGGGAAGTAATTCAGTACCCCAGTTGTAGCCCTTAATATCCAACAATTTTCCATTTAAGTAAAAGTCTTCATTTATTATTTCAAGTGTATTTTTTGTTTTTTCTTTTGAATAATAATATTTATATCCATATATCATACTTATTACAGCACAGACTATTAAAAGCAATATTCCAAGTTTTATTCCTAAAAATATTAATATTAGCATTATGACAAAGCAAATAAGATTTAGAATAACTGCTTTTTTCAGATTTTCAGGCACTTCATAAAATACTCTTCCTGTTTCTGTTCTTTCACGGTAAACTGTATCAGCTGATAAAATTCCAAGTTTTATTTTCTCTTTAACCTCATCTTCCTGTTTTTGATTAATTTTACGAAGATTTTTTCTGTTTTTTATTTGTTTCACACCAAAAACGATTAATATAACAGCAACTGAAAGATATACTAATGCAATAATTGAATTCATTTCAGTCCCCTCCGTATTAATAAGATATTCCTTGAGCTGTTATACGGACTCTGTCAGCATCCACTTTTAAAATAGCTTCAAGTATTTGTTTTCCTGCCTCCCTTAATTGAGCTGTAGTCTGTGAATTAGGATTGCTCTGATTTAAGGACTGTCCCACAGCCAAAGTCATTCCAACCATAACCATCTGGTCGTACATACTTTTTTTCTCCCTGTTGCTCATTCCGTCAAAAAATCCGCTGTTTTCAAGATGAGCCTTGAACTGATTTGCCATAGGTTTCACATAATCGTCATTAAGACTGACATTGTTATATGCCATGTATGCTCCTGCTATTACGGCCGCTACTGCTGAAGACAAATCATTTGTCGGTATTCCTACAGAACGTGCTACCTGTGGAAAAGCCTCATACAGCTGTTTTAATGATGCCCTTACTTCTTTATGTTGACTTTTTGGATAACTTGCAACTAATGTTTCCAGTCCATCAGTACTTCCGTCCTGTGTGAAAGTAAGTGATGATTTTCCGTAAGATTTACCTTGTGAAGATGAAGTTGTATTTAAAAGTTCCTGCATTATTTCATTTTTAAACATATCACTATAATCAGCATGAGCTTGTCCTGAAATTCCAAGTCCTAGTGCTAAAACGCTTAAAAGAAATATTTTTTTCATAAATTTTGTTTTCATAGCTTTTCCTCCTATAATTTTTTTACTTTATTGTTAATTTAAATTAGATAATATTTTCTTGTTTTCCTTATATTTTTTACTGTTGGAAGATTTTAGCGTTTCATTATCTTTTTTGGCATTATTTAATGCTATATTATACAAAAGAGGGTTATAATTTTCCTTCAGAAATTTTTGATTAATTATAAAAGTTTCTACTGCTTTTTCATTATTTCCTGATAATCTGTAAGCCTGTATCAAATTTTTTTCAATTATCTCTGAAAGTACATTATTTAATACTTTAATATCCTTGTATTCCGCATAACTCTGTTTACCATGTTTTAAAAGTCCTATTGCTTTTTCATAATATTCAGCACTTTTCTTATATTTTTTTTCATAAAGGAGAATATCTGCCATTACTCTATAACCATAGGAATAATCAGGAGAATTTTTTAAAAATATTTCTGTAATTTCCTTTGTTCTTTTAAATTCACGGTTTTGATAAAATGCCACAGTTACATAATTACGGTATTTCTCAAGATTTTTGCTGTCCTTTAAAAATTCCTCTTCCGCTTTTTTTATAGCTTCTTCTGATGAAACTTCCTTCTGTTTTTCTATTTCAGAACTATCTTTTTCTACTTTTTCTTTATTTTCTTCAGTTTTGTTTTTATCACTCTGGCTTATATCAATATTATTACTTTTTTTTGTTTTATTTTGTTCCTGTTTCTTATTGCAGCTAAAAACAACAAAAACTATCATAGCTATTATTAAAATTTTTTTCAATTTTATCACTTCCCCAATGGATATAGAATTTTTTATGTTTTTTATTTACTTAACAGTTCTTCTTAAATTTTTGCTTTGTAAATATTGGCTTCATTTAATTTCCATAATTCTTACCTATCAAAGAAATCAGATATATCATGAAAGAAATATAAATCGCCACTATCATTAAAAGATGCAATGGATAAAAGAAATAAAACATATATTTTGTAAATCTGTTATGAATACCTTGTTTCCCATTATAAAGCCATATTATCGGCAGTGAGAATATCGTAAATATCTGTGTTTTTATAAATATCTCATTTCCAAAAAAGCTAAACGGAAATTCAAGTCCAGGCATAATAAATACGTTTAGAAACACCATTAATACAGCCTGAAATATTATATTCCTGTAATCTTTCCCCCTGAAAAAATAGAATATCAGAATAATTGCAATCCCATATCCTAAATAATCACTTCTTGCAAAATGTGCAATTACGATGGTTAAAATACTTATAGCAGCTTTTGCAAAAAATTTTATTATTTTATTCAGATTTTCTGATTTTTCTGTCTTTTCCAGTAAATTCATTCCACATAAGGCAATTCCGAAAGTCCATAATACATTGTTATATGGATAAAATACCATTACTTCTCCTCTTAATGCCAGACTTGCAAAAAGATTGAACGGAATTTCCGAAATAGCTGCAAAAATAAAAATACGTATTAAATATTTTTTTCTGTTTTTAGTCCTGTAAAATCCTTCCGTAAGCATAAAGGCAAAAATAGGAAAGGCAAGTCTTCCAAGCACATTTAACCATATCTGATTAGGAAAAAATATATTCCACAGATGATCTGCCACCATAAATGTCATTGCTAGAATATGCAGTGTAAAAGAATTTATCCCTTTAGAAAATATAACTTTTTTATCCATTTTCACTCCTATTCTATTATTTTAATAAGAAAGTCCTGATGCCGTTATTCTCACTTTGCTTGCACTTACTCCAAGAAGTCCCTCAAGCACCTTTTTACCAGCCTGTCTTAATTGAGCCGTAGTTTTTGCATTTGGACTTTGCTGATTTTCGGACTGACTTACAGCCAAAGTCATCCCTATTATTACCATTTGATCATAAATATATTTTTTTTGACTGTCGCTCATTTTATCAAATTCAGAAACACTTTGCATAGCTTCTTTAAACTGATTTGCAATAGGTTTCATATAACTGTCATTCAAACTGACATTGTTATAAGCCATATATGCTCCTGCTACAACAGCTGCCATTCCTGTTGATAAATCATTTGTAGGTATTCCTACAGAACGTGCTACTTGAGGGAATGAATCCTGTAATTTTTTCAATATAGGTTTCACTTGGGCTCTTTTATTTGAAGGATATTGAAGAACTAAATCATCTAATCCTTTTGTATTTCCATCAGGTTTAAATGTTATTTTAGCTTTTTTTGTAGAAGTAGCTGTCTTAGCACTTGTCGATGAAGATGTATTTTTTTTATTCGACGATGTTTTTTTTGACATTAAATTATTATATTCGTCTTCTCCATACATTTCCTCATATCTTTCTCTATTTCTTTTTTCCTGTTCTCTTGCATTTTTGAGCCCTTGATTAGCCATCCATTGTGCATTATAATCAATAAAAAAACCGTAAGCCTGATTTGAAATTCCAAAACTTAATGCTGCTATTACTGTTAAAAATATTTTTTTTATTTGCTTAACTTTCATAATTTCTCCTCCCGAATTAAATTATATATTTTCATATTTTTTGTTTTTTATTATCACTATATACTATAATAAAACTTCTTATTTTTGCAATTATTTATTTTAAAAAGAAAGTCCTGATGCCGTTATTCTCACTTTACTTGCATTTACTCCGAGAAGTCCCTCAAGTACCTGTTTACCTGCATTTCTTAACTGAGCGGTAACTTTTGCATTTGGATTTTGCTGATTTTGGTACTGATTTACGGCTAAAGTCATTCCTATTATTACCAATTGATCGTAAATGTATTTTTTATCACTGTTACTCATTTTATCAAAGTCATCTACACCTTGAAGTACTGTTTTTAACTGATTTTGCATAGGTTTCATATAATCATCATTCAGACTTACATTGTTATATGCCATATATGCTCCTGCTATTGCAGCTGCCAGTCCTGAAGACAGGTCATTTGTAGGTATTCCTACTGAACGTGCTACCTGCGGGAAAGAATCCTGCATTTTTTTCAGATATGTTCTTGCTTCCCCTCTCTGTTTTGACGGATAGTTATTAACAAAATAATCAAGTCCTCTTGTATTTCCATCCGATTTAAAAGTAATATTTGCTTTTGTTGTTTTTGGGGCTGTAGTTGAAGTTGCTGAACTTCCCGTTGTTTTTGTAGTTGTTTTTTTAGAATTTGATTTTTTCTTTGAAGAATAATCTCCTTTTTTAATGTGGCTTATTACTTCACTACCAAGTAAATAATTTCTTGTACTATTTATCACATTGTTTGTATAGTTAAAACTGTCTGACATATCATAATAAAATGCCTGTGCAGGCTGTGATACAAATATTCCCACTCCAATAACTGCTGTAACAAATAGTTTTTTCAAATTTATTTTCATAATTATTCCTCCTAAAATTTTATTTTTTTATGATTTCTATTATTTGATTATACTGTATATTTTTTAGATTAAAAGAACATTAGAGCTTTTTCCTTTCTATTTATTTTTTGATGTTTTTTTAAATATGAGATTACTCTCAGGAACTCCGATATAAAGAATTTGCTCATTATCCATAAACGTTATTACATCGGCATTACTTAAATCATATAAAAAATCTTTATCACTGTCGCTCAGTTCACTCTCTTTTTTCAGCAGATTGTTCAAATTATCTATTTCAAAAGAAATCCTGTGATTTTTTAAGAAATATTTTCCCGAATATTTTTTTCCATTTTTTCCTATTATGACAACATTTCCTTTATCAAGTTTTATTGAAATTTTACTGTTTTTAAGTTCAAGCCCTGCAATATTCACAAGTGTCCATTCATTAGCCATTATTTTTTTCTCAAAATCTTCAATATTACTAAAAAATGAAAATCTTTCTTTATATTTTTCTTTAGAATATTTTTCCATATTATTTAACATAAAGCTATCCCCTTTTTCAAAGCTGTTTTTCAAAAAATCGGGAGTATCCTTTCTGTATATGAGATATACAGTTTCATAATTTTTGTTATCCACATAGACAGGATAATAGCCGTAATCAGAATTTCCTAATGACAGCATAGGCGAAAGGATTGCTTTAACTGTTCCATTTTTGAGATTCTGCACCATAATATCATTGTCCTTATATTCAGTCGCTTTGAAAATAGTATAAGTGGGAGAATGCTCCATTTTTCCGGCAAATTCCCTGTCAATCTCATTGGATACACCTACTTCTAGTATATATCCCTTGTCTATTATGTCTTTTTTTGAAGGTTTTCCACAGGAAATAAATATCATTCCAAAAATTAGAAAAATCATAAATCCTGTCAATTTTTTAATTTTTATCATGCTGTTTTCTCCTTCCTATCAATAAATTTACACCAAGCCCCACAAGAAATATTACATCCAATAAACCTATGGCAAAATAACCATAATAAGTTGGTAAAAATTCTTCATCTCCTGCTGATGAAACTAAATATTTATACGATATTAAAAATATTAGTATTTTTAATATTCATTAAACATCAATATTTTCAACAGTTTTAAAAACTATTCTTCTCCATAAAGTTTCTTTTTATTATCTGAAAAAACATTTAAAATTAATATTATTGTAAATATTACAACAACAGATGATGTTAAATAAAAATAATAATTAAACACTACTTCCTGCATATTTGCATTTTGCATTATTTCTCTTATAAATCCAGAGAGCGTTTTCATTTTCCAGCCTTGACTTGTTTGAAACAGATATAAATCCAAAAATAGTCCAACAAAATAAAAAATTATCATTAGAATTATTGAACTTACGCCAGCAAAAATTATTGCAAATAGACTTTTTTTCTTATTATTCTCGTAAACTTTAATCGAAAATAAACACATTGTCAACAAAAATCCAATTAACTGCATCCCTTTTATTCCTTCTAAAATTCCTGTTTTAAAAAATATAGTAATTTTATCACTCAAAGAAATACTTCCAATATTTTTAATTATCGAATTTATCATCGAAAAAGTCACTCCAAGTGCAAATAAAACAATAGTTATCACGATTATAACAAACGTCCAGAATTTTATTTTATTCAAATTCTCCTTACTAAATCTAGTCTTCATCATTTTTATAAAAATAACACTCAATATAATCAATACAACAAGTCTAAATAACGTCTGAATAAGTGTTACTATTTCTCCAGCTTTCAAATTTCCTGTTTTTGCCACACTATTGAAATAATAACTGCCAAAAATACCTCTTTGAAAAATTAAAACACTCCACGTAAAAATCATTATTCCAACTATTTTAACAGCTCCCAATAAAATATCAGTAAAATTCCTATTTTCTATTTTTTCAAAATTTCTCATAAAAACCTCTATTATATTTTAAATTTTTGCAAATCAACGTTTATAATTTTAAGTATGATTTATTTCACTTAGAAACTGTAATCTTTATAATCAAACCAGGCATACTACAGTATTTTTTCTTTCTGATTAGGATATTTCCCAATAAGTTCTGTTGCTATTGCCAATTCTTTTATTACTTCACTAAGCCACATATCTTCATCAGCTTCATTATAATAAATTTCATATTTCTCCATTTTCTCTCTCGTTAGGTAATCACCAATTTTCAAATCTTCTGCTAGAAAATACTTCTCATCTTTTATATCAATCTTTATAATTTTTCCAGTTCTTGGATTTGAAAATAATGAATATTTCTGTCCCTTGTCTTCATACAACAAATACTGATAATATTTTTTTAGATTTCTTTTCTCTGATGCAGAAATTATTTTTTCAATGTGATTTCTTAATTTTATTCCGCTATATTTACGGTTAATTTTAATATTTTCATCTAGTTTGACTTCAATTTTCCCAGTATCGAAATATCTCTTTAAGATTTTTTCAATTAATGTTAATTCATTACACCAATTATTGTTAAAATTATCAAAGCCTTTTTTCCTATTCCTACTTTTACATAAAAATATGATAAAAATATATTAAGCAAAATTAATATAAGATTGTCCGAGTATATACCTCCAATCATTTTCAAATTACTTAAAACTGATACTTCTAATACAGCCAGAAAAAATAGTACCAGAATATTAAAACAGAGCAGATGAATAAAATATAGGCTTCCAAAAAATATTTTTTTCATTTTTACCTCCCTGTTCAAACACTAATTCATCAGTTATTTTTCAATTTTATGATATGTAATACAGATTAAAATAAAATGAGAGCTTCTACTTTACTTTTTTCTTTCTATAGATATAAAACCAGGCTGCAAGAAATATAATTGATGGCAGTAATGACATAGTATAATTCCCTTTTCCAGTGTGCCCTATTACTTCACTACCAAGTATATAATTTCTTGTACTGTTTATCAGATTGTTTGTATAGTTAACATTGTCTGACGTATCATAATAAAATGCTTTTGCAGGCTGTGATACAAATACTCCTGCTCCGATAATTGTTGCAATAAATAGTTTTTTCAAGTTTACTTTCATAATTTTTACTCCTTGCTTAAAGTTATTTTTTAATTTTGTGATATGTAATTCTAATTAAAATAAAATGAAAGTTTCTACTTCACTTTTTTCCTTTCATAGATATAAAACCAGGCTGCAAGAAATATAATTGAAGGCAGTAATGACATATTGCCGTTTGTTTTATTGCTATTATTAAAAACTTTGTTATGATTATCAAAAGTTTGCTGCAAAAGATTTTCCCGTAACGTATC
Organism: Leptotrichia buccalis C-1013-b; assembly: GCF_000023905.1. Lineage (NCBI taxonomy): Bacteria > Fusobacteriati > Fusobacteriota > Fusobacteriia > Fusobacteriales > Leptotrichiaceae > Leptotrichia > Leptotrichia buccalis. The sequence continues at coordinate 1,423,524 of NC_013192.1, forward strand.
GCTTGGCAAATTTGTAGGATCCATATAATAATCATACCCCATAAATGCGTGTGATTGTTGTGATATAAAAATCCCTGCTCCAATAATTGCTATAACAAATAATTTTTTAAAATTTAATTTCATAGTTCTTTCCTCCTAAAATTTGATTTTCTACATTTTCTGTCTTTTAATAAAACTTATTACAAAAAAAACTATTCCTACAGCTAAAAGAGGAGTATTTTTTATTAAAATTCCAATAGCCAGAGCGTATGTTCCTCCCCATGCAAATTTTTTAACAAAGCCATGTTCCTCTATCTTTCTATCAATTTTCGCTTCCATTTCTTTTAGCTTCAAAACCATATTATCAACCTTTTCTGCCATTTCCTTTTTATTTTCCCAAAGTATCTCGTCATCTTTTGTTGCAAATCCCCAGCCACTTTTCAAAAGCATATTAATATAAATCCTATTATATAAAAAACTAAATACCACCAATATCAAAAACATTAGTAAAGGCAACATCATATGGGATATAACCATTATTGTCAAAAGCATCCAGCCGGTATTCCAGTCTTTCCTATAAAACGGAACAAGAAAACCGAAAAAGAAAGTTACCCAGGAAAATCCAATTTTCACTATCTTTATCTCCTCTTCTTTGCTCAATGTTATCTCTTTCTTGAAGTACCTATTTCTACTATTCATTTCCATATCTAAAATCCTCCCATCATGTTTTTTTATATAGAATTTAAAAATCTTATTTCACTTTAACAATATGCTTTTTAGATTAAAGGAATATTAGAGGAAAAAATTATTTTTATTTTTTGAATAACAAGATTTGTAATTTTCTGAATGTGAAATGCAATAAAAAAATGTTTAATAAGATTATACAAAAAAAATGAGAAAATTAAATACAGGGATTTACGAAAATGAATAATCCCTGCAAAAATAAAAATTAATAGACTACTTTCAATCCTTCTTCCTCCAGTTCCTGCTGTCTTATTTCCAGAAACTGAACATTTATCATATAGAGAATTTGAAAAAGTTCATCATTTGTGCTGATTGAATTATCTATAAAATCTCCAATAAATAACATATCCTGAAAAGCGAGCGCCTTATTTGTCGGAAGTTCCAGTAAATAATAGTCTCCTTCTTCTTTATTTATTGTCTGTTTTGTAAGATATTCGACTGCATAGTCTGAAGCTGTTATATAACGGTACATATCGCCATCATATTTACACCTCATTTGAAATACGACAAGCCTTCTTTCCTTTAATGCTTTAACAATTTCAGGATTTGCCACTTCAGGCGGTATTTCCTCATCTTTATATTTTTCTGTATCTTCATAAATTAATCTTGCTTTACTGTTTGTTTTTAGCTCCTTAGGAATATAGCACATGATTTTTTCAATCTGTTTCGCAGAGAAACTTAAACTAGAAAATATAAATGCCAGTATAACAATAATTTTTTTCATTTTATTTCCTTTCATATATGCAACATAAAGTAAAAATTTGATTTTAAAGTTATTTAAATACATTATATAACAGAAAAAGGTTTTTCTCAAATAAAATCTTTAAAAATGGCTAAAAGTTACTTTACTACAAAATAAAATAAATAAAAATAGAAGTAAAATATCTCTCATTTTATTTTAATATCTTAATGATAATATATTTTACAAGAAAAATTTAGGAAAGGGGAACAATCAAAATGGAAAAAAATATTAATAAATTTAAAATGGAAGAATTGGGACTGCTGATATTAAATACAGCCTGCTACTCAGCATTAGTTATCACATCTGTAATAATTTTGCTGACAGTTTTAAGTTCTTTGTTATCAAAAAAGATAATTCTTGCCGATTATTCAAAACAGTCTTTTGAAGTTAATGAACTGCTTAAATTTTTAGTATTTTACCCTATTGGGGAAGAGCTCTTATTGAGAGGACTAATACTTCAATTTTTAAAGAAAAAGACAAAATATGCCAATTTAATTCAGGCTGTAATTTTTGGAATACTTCACCTGAATCCAATTAAGATTATATACACAACAATATCAGGTATCTTTTTCGGAAATGTGCGACTAAGACCCAGTCCAATCTGGTGGACAATTTTACTGCATTCAACATTCAATCTTGTTTCAATATTTCTATATAAGCCTTTTATAATTACAATTGAAAAGATATTTTATCTTCAAAATATGCCAATAATAACATTAATTATTGTATTTATTCCACCTTTATTTATATTTGATTATACTCTTAAACAACTTAAAAATAAATTTAATTATGAAAAACTTTACAAAGCATAATTTTTTAACAAAAAAATATCCTCTTCAGTATATTAAACTTTAGAGGATATTTTACTTTACTAATGTTCATTTACTTCCCATTTTATTACTTCACCTGTTATAGCATCAATGTCAAACTTATACTCTGTATTTTTATATACAATTCTTCCTTCATAAATCTTTCTTCCTTTTTCACTATCCAGCTGAATATTTGTAACATTGATTTTTTTTGCACCAGTAATCCGTGCAACTGCTATTTCTTTCGCTTTTTCAATTCCAATATATTTTGGTGTTTTTCTTATTTCTGTATCGCTTCCATTTGTATTAATGATTTTACCATTATCTCTTATTGTTGTTGAAGCCGATATTCGGTCTTTTTGACTGTAACTCAGAACTTTTCCTGTATTTGCATCAATATTGTATTTATATTTTTTTCGTTCTGTATAAAATTCTATTTCATAAATAAATTTTCTATTTTCTTTATCTAAACGAATTTTAGTCATTTTTGCAGAATTTTTTGCCACTTTTGAATGATTTAACGCAAGCTGCTTTGCCTGTTCAATCGAAATTTTCACATCAACATTCAAAACTCTTACTGTTTTAGTCTTTTTACCTGTATTTCCATTTGCAAAAACTCCTGTCATTATGATAAAAAATACTATAAGTAGTTTTTTTAAAAAATTATTTTTCATTTTCTCTCCTTCTTTAACTTAAATATAAACGAACTTCCTTTTCCAATTTCACTTTCTGCATAAATTTCTCCTTTGTGTGCCTCTATAATCCATTTTACCATTGATAATCCAAGCCCTAGATTTTCTGTCGTTCTGGAACTTTCAACCTGATAAAACCGTCCCCAGATTTTAGGTATATTTTCTTTTTCTATACCGATTCCATCATCAATAACTTTACATATTGCAAAATCTTTATCCTGCGTTAATTTTATCCATATATTACCGTTTTCGCGGCCATAGTTAATTGCATTTGAAATTAAATTTACAAAAATTCTCATAATCATCGTCTCATCACCAACAATAAAAATATTTTCCTCTATTTCAGAATGAATTTTTATATTTTTACTGTCTGCATTATGTTGCTGGCTGTCAGCAATAAGATGTGTCATTTCACTAATATTTATTTTTTCAAAATTAAGTTTCTGATTACCTCTGTCCATTCTTGATAAAGTTAGAAGCTGTGAGATTAATTTTGACATTTTTTTAGTTTCATCCAATACAGAAGAAATTGTATCTTTTGCATTTTCTATTGAAGTTAGATTTTCAAGACCGTATTCACATTCAGAAATAATAATTGCTACAGGTGTACGCAACTCGTGTGAAACATCTGATGTAAACTGCGCTTCTCTTTCAAAGGAGTTTTGCAGCCTGTCAAACATTGTATCAAATGTATTTGCCAAAGTATAAATTTCATCATTTCCTTCTCCAATGTTAATTCTTTGTGTCAAATCGTTTCCTTCATTGATTTTTTCCACTGCTTCCCTTATTTTTTCTATTGGTTTAAATGCTTTCTTTGTTATAAAGTATCCGCTTATTGCCGAAAATACAAGGAAAAACGGTAATACAATCAAAGAAATCAAAACAATTGTTTCAATAACATTTTCCACTTCTGTTGCAGGAGCAATTCCACGAATATGAATAATGCCATAGCCTGAAAAATTCTTTTTACTGTCAAAAATATACCATTTTTTATTTTTATGTTTTATAATTCTCACATCATTTTTATCGGAAAAAGTTTCATCATATTCAAAATCCAGCGGAATATCCCCATAAATAAATCCTGTTTCATCATCATAAACCGACAAATGGACATTATTGTTAAAAATAATAAAATCATTGTCAATCGTAAGTTCACCATCATAAACTTCAATTTCGTCGAATGCCGAAACTACAGAACTTTTTAAATTTTTATAAGCGTCTGCACGTACAAGATTTTCACTGATATAAATTATTGTTATAAGAAATATGACTATAAGACTTATCATAAGACCGATATACCAGAAAGTTATTTTGGACTTTATAGAAAGTTTATTCATTTTCATTATCAACCCTCAGGACATAACCCAATCCACGAATGGTATGAATAAGTTTTGGAGTATAGCTGTCATCAATTTTTTTCCTCAAATATCTGATGTAAACATCTATAACGTTGGTTCCACCTTCGTATTCATAATTCCATATATGGTCTTCTATTCGTTCTCTTGGTAAAATTTTCCCTTTATTCCGTATCAAATATTCCAAAATTGAATACTCTCTGCCTGACAGCTTTATAAGTACACCATCTCTAAAAACTGTTTTAGCATCAAGATCAACTTTAAGATTAGCTACTGTAATTACATTGTCGGCATTTCCAGAATTACGTCTTAAAAGCACACGAATACGAGCCATAAGTTCTTCAAAGATAAAAGGCTTTACAAGATAGTCGTCTGCTCCATAATCTAACCCTTTCACTTTATCATCTATATTGTCTCTTGCAGTTAAAAGTAGTATCGGAACTTTATTTTTCTTTGCCCTTATTCTTTTAATCACTTCAAATCCATCAAGTTTTGGAAGCATAATATCTAGAATTATTGCATCATATTCAGTTCCTTCCACATATCTGATTGCCTCTTCTCCGTCAAAACAGCTATCAACTCCATAGTATTCCTTTTCTAGCTTTTTTGTAATAAGGCCATTTAACTTTTTTTCATCCTCTACAACTAGTAATCTCATTATCTTTCACTCTCTTCCGTTTCCATTAGTGTACACTGATTCTTTTCACAAAATAATTTTAACTGCTCCATTCCTATTTTTTTCTCACACTTTTTCAAACTTTCTGTAAATAATTCATCTTTATTATACCTCATAAATACCATTAAAAACATAGAAAGAATAAAAAATTTTTTTATTAGGTTTCTATAATTTTCAGATTCAATTAAATATTTTCTTATTTCCATTTTATCTTATCCTTATTTTTTACTGCCAAAAATGTTCCTCCGCCTGTCAACCCTGCTCCTAAAAGAATTAAAATAATATTTGCTGTGAAAACTCCTAAAACAAGCGAAACAAATCCTCCACCAATTAACCTTGCTACAAATTTCTGAATCGTACGGTTTTTATAATTCATTTTCGGAACATTTGGATTACCATTATGGAAATTATCAGTATTCATATTATCCATACTGTTATTACTCGTATCATAAAAATCATTACCACTATCACTTTTCTTAAATTCAATAACCTCAGTTTTTTCTGATGGCTGCATCTCGTAATACTCAACTTCTTTTGCCATTCTTTCCCTATTATTTTCATAGGAATTATTTTTGTCATTAAAAAGAATTCTATTCATTCTCAGAACCTGTGCATCTTCTTCTGTAAACGGATGCCATCCTTGTTTAATCAGCATTCTAACATACATTTTATTGTATAGAAAACCGAATACCATTGATAGAACAAATATCAATGGGAAAAATATCATACTTGCCACACCAATTACGGCAAAAGAAATTCCAGCCACCATATAATCCCCTTTAATTAATGGATATATAAATCCTAGAAAAAATGCCCCCCATGAAAATCCAAATTTCACTTCTTTTCTTAAAACTCCATTTTCTAAAACTGCTCTTTTTCCATCTACTTGTTTCATTAATAATCATCTCCTTTTATTCTATTATTTTTCAATATATGGCTCACTTAAGAAAAAATTACCATAATCTCCCACTCTTACTCCTTTTAATTTAGGATTTACAAGATAATATCTGTATACATCGTCGTCAATTAATAAAAATGGAATTTTTTCGGCTAAAATTCTATCTATTTCTGTAAGCATTTTTATCTTATTTTCTTCTGTATCTTTTTCCACTTTCAAATCCTTCATTCTTGTTTGTTCTGATATTGGCATTGAATTTGCTATTTCAATAAATTCATAGTCAGTATTTTTTCTCTTATCTTCAAGTTTAAGAGCATAAGTTTTTTCATATTTTTTGATATATTTTGAAATTATTTTTACTTTTATTACCAGATACTTATCTTCATAAAATTTTTGCTATTTTTCCATTTACTGAGAGTTCCCAAAAAATCTTCTAAAGTTATAAGCAATACATTAGAATACTTAAAATTATCCTTTAAATAAAAAGTAATTTTTTTCATAACTTTTGACCTCTTTTCTAAATTTTAAAGTATTGAAAGATATTCATATTTTCAAAAATATGATATTATTAAAACATTAAAATAAAATGAGAGTTTTAATTTTTATTGATTGCATAATAAAAAAAGCCGAATAAAAATTCGGCTAATTTTTTTGTATAATATATTTATCACATACATTATGTAAAAAATATGAATTTAATTTCCTTAAAAATAAAAAAGATAGTCAAGGTTTGACTATCTCGCTAAAAATAATACTTTCTATCTTTTTGAAAAAAATTCTTTCGCTAATTCCTTCAAGTAAAACACATCAAAAATTCCACATAACTCACGTACCGAGTGCATCGCAAGCATCGGAACTCCCAGATCTACTCCATCTATATCCAGATGTGTTGATGAAATTGGACCGATTGTGCTTCCTCCAAGCTCGTTTGACTCATTAACAAAAGGCTGAATCCGTATCTCTGTTCCTTCAATAAGATGTCTGATTACCGCAATTGAATATCCATCAGAAGTATATTTCTGTTTTGCACTTATTTTTATTGAAATCCCTTCATTTATTTTTCCACGGTTTGTAGGATCTGTTTTTCCTAAATGTGCAGGGTGTGCTGCGTGTGCCGCATCAGCTGATAAAATATAAGAACTTTCTAGCATTTGTAAAAAATCGCTTCTATCAAGCCCAAGTGCTAACGAAATTCTTTCAAGCGTATTTAATAAATAATTGGAATCTGCCCCCTGTTTTGTGGCACTTCCTATCTCCTCATTGTCAAAAGCTACAAAAATATTGATTCTATCCTGATTTTCTTCAGCTTCTACAAGTCCGATTATCCCTGTATAGACAGAAGCAAGATTGTCAAGTTTTGGTGACGACATAAATTCCTCATTTACTCCCAAAAGACATCCTTTTTCAGTTGCATATAAATACAAGTCAAAATCAATTATATCTTCTTTTTTTATCCCTGTTTTTTCCAAAATAACTCTCTCAAGATATCCTTTTTTCTCAAAATTTTTATTAATAAGTGAAATTACAGGCAAAACATCATTCTGTTTATCAATTTTTACACCGTTATTGACTTCTCTATTTTGATGAATTGCAAGATTTGGTATTGTTAAAAGTGGTTCGTCTATCTTAATCTTTACAGTTTTTGGAAAAAATGGATCTTCTCCTTTCACAATAACACGTCCAGCAATGGAAAGCGGTCTATCAAACCAAGTACTTAAAATAGGCCCTCCATAGACTTCTGTATTTAATCTCACTATATTTTCCGTAACTATTTCAGGATTGGGCTTTATTCTGAAACAAGGAGAATCCGTATGTGCTCCAAAAATCTTAAAACCTTTTTTCACATCAAAATTTTCTCCAACTGTAAAAGCAATTATTGTGGAACTGGACTTTTTAAAAAAATACTTCCCTCCCTTTTTAATTTCCCATTTCTCACGTGGCATAATTCTCTCGAATCCATTTTCATCTAAAATATCCGAACAATTTTTCACAACGTGATAAGTGCTTGGACTTTCATCAATAAACTCAATAACTTCCCTTGCAAAACTTTTCACTTCCATTTCAATAAAATTTTTCTGTATCTCTTCCAGCTCTTTCGTTGTGTGTATCATCTTTATTCATTCCTCTCGATTTCTAATTTCAATTATTTAAAAACATTTCCCTATTAACAATATTGTACCCCATAATTTCAGATAATCAAAAAAAATTTTGATATTTTTTTAAATTTTTTTCTTCTTGCGTTATACTATTTCCCATTAAATTACAAATTATTATATTTATACTATTCCCAATTTAAATAGCGAATGTTTAGATTTTTTAGATGAAAATTTTTTCCATAAATTTTTTAAAAATAGCTTTACAGTTGTCGTAATTTATGATATTATAGATGACAGGAGAAGAGTTTTTCTAAAAAACTTCTAAATTCTTTTGGGAATAGAATCCAAAGATCAGCTTTTGAATGTTTATTGACTAGAGAAAAATATGAAATTCTTTTAAAAAAAGTAGAAAGATTTGCACAAAAAGGTGATGTAATAAGAATACACATACTTAACCAAAATGCAAAAATTGCCACGATACTGTAAAAATGGGACTTAGAACATATTTTTTACTTTTTCGGAAAAGAAAACTGAAAATTTAAGCAAGTCTCACGCAAATAGTCAAATAACATACCATAAAATAAGGGTTTAATTGCAGGTAGGGTTATATAACTCCGAGAGGAGACGGATACTTTCTAAGATCAAATTCTAAGTTTGTATGGTTATCGAACAAGTCTAGTTATATACTCCGAGAGGAGACGGAAACTAAGAAAGCAGAAATAAATTATGTTTTAAAATTAAAAATGTCTATAATAAGGCATTTTTTTATTTAGTATTTTCCAAATTTAATACTATTCCCCATTAAAACAATGGAATTTTTATAATTCCGTTTAGCAAGGGGTCAAGACCCCTTGTCAGAAAGTAAAGATGAATTTTTAACAAATTTTTCTAAAATCAAAAATAATAAACACTGATTTTATCGTGATTTGTATAATTTATAAAATCAAAAAAATATTAAAAATAACATAAATTTTAAATTTTCAGACACAGCCTAGCAGAAAAGGCAAATATTAATAATAAAAAAACTGGATTTTACTCCAGCTCTTTTCATAAACTAAAAATTTTTTCAATAAACAAAAAACTATAAAATTCCTTTTTCTTTAAATACTTTAGTCAATTTTCCATACGTATCTGCCTCAGCCGCTACTAATGGCAATCTCACTATGTCATTATCCATTTTTCCAAGTATCTTCATAGCTGCTTTCACAGTTACAGGATTTCCTTCTACAAACATATTTCTACTTACATCATACAGTTTTGTATGCAGTTCAAATGCCTTGTCAAAGTTCTTGTTTAAGAATGAACTGATTAAGTCGCTCATTTCCTGTGGCATTATGTTAGCAACTACTGAAACGACTCCTTTTGCTCCGATTGACAGCATTGGCAGGATTAGGTGATCTTCTCCTGAAAGAATTTCAATTTTATCTCCGCATAAATCCTGAATTCTTATCATTTGTTCAAGGCTTCCTGTTGCTTCCTTTACAGCTACAATTTCAGGCAGTTCAGCCAGTTTTGCAATTGTTTCCGCTTCAATGTTTGTTCCTGTTCTTCCAGGCACGTTGTAAAGCATTATAGGGAATTTCGCTTCTTGTGCAATTGTTTTATAATGTTCGTAAAGCCCTCTTTGGCTAGGTTTGTTGTAATATGGGCAAGTGCTTAGTGCTGCATCTGCTCCTAGTTCTTTTGCGTATTTTGTGAGTTCTATTGCTCTTGTTGTGCTATTTGATCCTGCTCCAGCGACTACTTGTATTCGTCCCCTTACTTCCTCCACAACAATTTTTATCACTTTTTCATGTTCTGCAAATGTTAAAGTTGGAGCTTCTCCAGTCGTTCCACAAGGTACGATTCCAGATGTTCCATTTTCAATGTGATAATTTACCAATTCTCTCAATTTATCCTCATCCAATTCCATCCCATTGTTTTTAAATGGCGTAATTAACGCTACATATGAACCTTCAAATTTCATTTTATACCTTCTTTCCCTTACTTAATTTTTTTATTTTTACTTTATTTACTTCTAAATTAAACTAAAATATACCTAAAAATGATTATTTGGACATTTTCAAATAGGTTTTAATTAACTATGGAAATTATTATCTTTGATATTTATACAATCCCTCAGCAATTTTTTCACTAGGCCCTGTCATAAAGGCATCATTTTCTCCACCTTCATACTCAATAACAAGCTGTCCACCTGGAACTTTTACGTTCACTTTTGTATCAACAAATCCAAAAGTTTTTGCTAGTACTGCCGAAGCAGTTGCACCTGTCCCACAAGCCAATGTTCTTCCTGCCCCACGTTCCCAAGTGATTACTTCCATATGTTCCCTGTTATACACTTTGACAAAGTTCACGTTGACTTTTTTCGGAAATAAGTTAATATAATTCTCAATTTTTTTACCAAATTCATCAATATTGTAATCATTAAAATCATTTACAAATATTACAGAATGATCTGTTCCCATAAAAATATACGAAATTTCAATTTCTTTTCCGTCAATATTGATTTTTTCTCTTAAAAACTGCTCTTTTTCAGTATTTATTAATTCTTTTACATTAAAAACAGGTTTTCCCATATTTACTCTAGCCGAAAAATCATCTTTTTCCTCATCATAATTCACTTTTATCGTCAAATCCCCGGGAACTGTTTTTACAACAAATTCATTACCTTCAACCAAATGATTATTTACAAGATAGTTAGAAAAACATCTTATCCCATTTCCACACATAGGAGCCTGACTTCCATCTGCATTAAAGAAAAACATAAATGGCATGCTTGCCACATATTTCAAAATAATCAGCCCATCCGCACCTATTCCGAAATGTCTATCGCAAACCTGACTTGCAAATTCCCCATATTCAGGTATCCCCTTTTCGATCAAGTCCTTTTCCGCAACAATAACAAAATCATTCCCTGCACCTTGATACTTCTCAAATTTTAACATTTCAAAAACCTCCCTTTATTTTTTTTAATTAACAATTTTTATTTTAAAATTAAATACATTTCTTTTATAAATCAAACTCTTTAGCAAACAATTCTGCAATTCTTTTTCCCATAACCTCATCTACAACTAGTGAAATACTTATTTCAGATGTAGAAATCTGATGAAAGCTTATGTCATTTTCCGCTAAAGTTTTGAACATTTTTGCGGCTACTCCAATGTTGCTTATCAGTCCAATTCCTACAATTGAAACTTTTGTAACGTATGGATTAATTATGAACGATGTTTGTGGAAATTCTGATTCTATTTCTTCTCCAATTTTTTCGAGTGCCGCTATATCTGTTTTTGGACAAGTGAAGGCAAAACTTCCGTGATGACTAGTTACGTCATTTTGACTTATCATATCAATGTTTATTCCGCTTGCTTCTGCTTTTTCAAAAATTTCATAGATATTTTGTGCATTTGTTGTAATTTCTTCTACATTTACCATTACCATATTTTCATTGATTGATACTCCTGTTATGACTTTTTCTTCCATTTCCTTATTCTCCTTTACTTTTTCTACTGATGTTATTATCGTTCCATTTTTTTCTCCCAGCGATTTTCCAACATAAATTTCTACGCCATATTTGCTTCCCAGCTCAACAGCTCTTGGCTCCATTACCCCAGCTCCCAGAAAAGCCAGCTCCATCATTTCATCGTAAGAAATTACAGGTAATTTCTTTGCTTTTTTATAAACTCTAGGATCAATTGTATAAATTCCGTCAACATCTGTATAAATCTCACATTTTCCACCAAGCGCCGCCGCCAGTGCAACTGCAGATGTATCTGAACCTCCACGCCCTAGCGTTGTCACATCTCCCGCTTCATTAATTCCTTGAAATCCAGCTACAACTACGATTTTTCCTTGAGACAAATGTTCCTTTATCTCTTTCCCATTTATATCTGCAATTTTATTTTTCGTATAATGTCCGCTAGTTTTAATTCCAGCTTGTGCTCCTGTAAGCGAAATAGCTTCATATCCTAAAGTCTGTAAAGCTATGCTCAAAAGAGCAATTGTCTGCTGTTCTCCAGTCGACATAAGCCTGTCCATTTCCCGAGAATCAGGTTTATCTGTAATCTCTCTTGCTAATTTAATCAAAGCATCTGTGGTTTTTCCCATTGCAGAAACCACAACAACTACATCATTTCCAGCATCTTTCACGCTTCCCAGATATTTTGCAATATTCATTATTTTCTCAGTTGTAGCAACCGAAGTTCCGCCATATTTATGCACGATAATCACAATAAATTCACCTCTTCCTTTCTTATTCTTTCTTTATAATTCAAAAATTTCATCATTTCTAATCAAATCATCCAATGTTTCCCTTTTTACCGCAACTTTCGCTTTTCCATCCTTTACAAATACAACTGCTGGACGCATCATTCTGTTATAGTTGCTTGACATTGTGTAGCAATATGCTCCTGTTGTCGTTACCGCCACAATATCTCCTACTTCCGTTGATTTTGGCAATTTTCCTTTTTCAATGATAATGTCTCCAGATTCACACAGCTTTCCTGCCAAAGTTACATCTTTTACATCGGTATCATTTATCTTATTTACAACTCCAGCCTCGTATTCTGCCTGATATAATGCCGTTCTTATATTGTCCGACATTCCTCCATCTATAAACACATACGTTTTTCCACCAACTGTTTCCTTAATTCCTCCAACTTCATACAAAGTCGTTCCCGCATTTCCGACAATGCTTCTTCCCGGCTCAATACAAAGTTCCTTAAATCCAATCTGATATTTAATTTCCATTGCTTCGGTATACGTTATTATTTCACTCAGAACTTCCTCTATCGGTTTTGGATCATCACCTTCCTTATAGTAAACTCCAAATCCTCCACCCATATTTACCGTGTGAACTACTATTCCCAATTCTTTTTTCAATTTATCCAAATATTTAAAAATTTCATCAAGTGCAAATATAAAGAACGCCGACTGGAAAATTTGTGAACCAATGTGTGTATGGAAACCTTTAAATTCAATCCATTCACTGTCATTCAGCCTTTTTATTATATCAAACAAATTATCCTGAAACAATGAAATTCCAAATTTTGAAGTAAGTCCAGAAGTCTTGATATAATGGTGCGTATGTGCCTCTATTCCTGGATCAATTCTCACAAGTACAGCCTGCTTCTTCCCTTTCTCACGGCAAATTCTCTCAATTTTATCAATTTCGTCCTCATTATCAACAACAATCGTATCAATCCCAAAATCAACAGCCATTTCAATTTCGTTCACCAATTTATTATTTCCATGTAAATGCACTTTATTCATTGGAAATCCAGCCTTGTAAGCAGTATAAAGCTCTCCGCCTGAAACAACATCCAAGTCCAGCCCTTTTGATTCAACCAGTTTAATCATCCCTGTTGACAAAAATGCTTTTCCAGCATAAGCAATTCTCGTGTTAAATCTTGACGACTTAAAAGCCTTTTTCATCTTATCTATTGTTGTTTCAATAAATTCCTGATCCATTACATAAAGCGGTGTTTTAAACTCCTTCACAAGTTCAGTTGTATCCACTCCTCCTATTGATAAATTCCCTTTTTCGTTAACTTTTGATGTTCCAAATAATTTCATATTTTTACAGAAATTTTTTATTTTCATTAATTTAACTTTAAATATTAAAATTTATTGTTTTTTCATTTATATTTCTTAATTTTTTACTTAAAAATTTATAATAATTATAAAAAAATCTATATTTACAATACAAAATAAGTTAAAAAAACATTTACAACAATAAAATTTAAAATAAAAAATCCCCTTCTCCTTTCAGTAGTTTTGATAGCCATTTGTAAAAGTCTAAACATCCCAATAAACACAGTATTTTTTATGACTGATTTTATTGTTTTTCTCGACTCTCTAACAAGGGGTCTTGACCCCTTGCAGTTATAAATACTGTTGTTATTCAATATTTATCATTTTTACTTTTACAATCGCCTAGTAGTTTTGATTCTGGATAATAAAAAATGCTGATAACAAGCATCAGCATATAAAACATATATCTAAAAATTTTTATTATTTTTACTTTAAACTAAAAAACTTAAAAAATTTATATGAATTATATCTGACAGCTCCCCATTATCCATTGATAATGACAGTCCTATGGATATTTTCCATAGCCCCAGCAATAAAGATAGTCAATCCTTATGCTTCGGCAATTATTCCTTTCAACTTATTTCACAGAATTGACTTTTCTCCGTAAATTTACTTTTAATAATTGCACCTCTATCATATATATTCATTATTATAACTAATTTTTTCACATTTGTAAAGCACTTTTGATAAAAAACATCCATAAAATAACAATTTTTTTAACTTCCAACATATTTCCTAAAAATTTAGAGTTAAAATAATAATTTAAAGTAGAATAGCACTCCTTACTATAAATTTACCTTGCAATGTGATAAGTTCCAATAATTATGGTAAAAATTATCAAATAAATTAGTTTTAAAATCCTAGAAAAAATGTTATAATATAAAATACAACAATTTTTGAAAGGAGAAAAATAAGATGTTGTTTAAAGTTCAATCCAACGAAGAGCGACGTAAAATGATTTTAAATGGAAAAGTTATAAATACTTTGCTTTTTTTATCTGTTCCAACATTGCTGGTCGGAATTATTCAGGCACTTATCCCGCTTTCTGATAGCTTATTCCTGAATAGGCTGACAAGTGTGGAAGTTGCCAGTTCTGTTACATTTAGCCAGCCTGTACTGAATATTATGATTGCATTGTCGCAAGGGCTGGGTGTGGCTACTCTTGTTATGTTGGGACGGCTTTATGGAAAAGGGCGAATGCTGGCGTTAAAGGAAACTATGCTGCAGATTTTTGTGTTCAGCTTTATCATTGGGCTTTTTCTTATTCCAGTATGTGTGTTTTCAGCTTTTGTAATTTCTAAATATACAACTTCTGAAATTCGTGATAATGTTTATATTTATATTTCACTTTATTCGCTTATAATGCCTTTTGTATTCTTAGCCGCTATTTATAATTCTTCTAAAAATGCGATTGGAAGACCTGAAATTACGTTTATTAGAATTTTTTTATTATTAATTCTGAAAATAATTTTTAATTCAATTTTTTTATATGCTTTAAAAATGGGAATCACAGGTGCTGTAATGGCTTCACTTTTTTCATATGTAATTGTTACGATTTGGATGTTTTATGATTTATTTTTAAAAAATGGAGATATAAAACTTAATTTACGAAGTTATTCAGTAAAATTGCCGATTATTAAAAGACTTCTAAAAATTGGGCTTCCTTCAATGTTAAACTATGCTTTCCTGTATCTCGGATTCTTTCTCATAAACAAGGAAATGGAAAAATTTGGAGCAATCGCCTTAAATGCACAGGGAATTGCTTCCAATATCAATGCAATCTGCTTTATTCTCCCATCTTCAATCGGAACTACAGTTTCATCAATGATTAGCATAAATATGGGAGTTGGGAATATAAAAAAATCAAAGGAAGTATTCAATGTTGGATGGCTTACCGGAGTTACCATTTCAGTTTTAACAATTTGCTTAATTTTGCCAATTTCATCTACACTCGTGCTAACTTTTACAAAAGTTCCCAAAGTAATTGAAATTGCTGATAAAGCTTTACACATTTACACGTATTCCGTAATCGGATTTAGCATTTTTATGATATCCCAAGGAGTTTTTATTGCACTTGGAAGAACAAAAGTTCCTTTAGTTATGTCAATTTTAAGAATATGGCTATTGCGATACATTTTTATTCTAGTCACTCAAAAGTATTTGGGACTTTACTCTATTTTCTGGGGAAATCTATTTTCAAATACATTGGCAGGAATAATATTTTTCATTTTAGTTAAAATTATTAACTGGAAAAAAGGAGGAATTTCGGAGTTGGGCAAATAAAAGTTGTAGTCTAGCCATAGTTATTGCGTAGCAATCTTGCCACAATTTTAATTATCAGGATAAACCTTTATTGCAAGATAAGGATTTGCAGCAATGAGTAATCCTGCGAAAAAAAAGAAAAAAACTAGGGTCAGATGAACAGCATATGTTTCCCAAAGCTAAGACAGGACGTCCAGGCAAGGATTTACGCCTGATTGTTCAATGCTGTGCTATAGATTGCCTGCAGTAGTGCAAACGTTTCGATTCATGAAAGATGGTCATTCCCGTTTCTGCAAATGGCGTGACGAGGAAACTCTACTTAAAAAGGATGGAAATGCGATTACCATATCTACAAGGAAAGACATCTTGTGGAATGTTTTTTCAATAAGTTTAAACAGTTCCGCAGAATAGGGACACGCTATGATAAGCTGGCAAGCACATTCATAAATTTTATTTATATAGAATGCATAATGATTTTAATAAAATAAATTTAAGTAATCATTAAAAATATCATTGATTTTGAGTTTTCAGACACTCCCTAAGTAAAAACTAAAATTTTCGTAATTTTTCAATCGGAAACTTCCATTCAGGTGTTACAAGTACATCTTTTCTTTTCAATGAATACCAAACTCCACCATTTTCTGGGTTTACCAAAATTTGAGTTTGCTGTGCAGGCATATATGACTGAGCAAGCATAAATATTTTTTCACCTTTTTCATTTTCAGCCATATCCACTACAATAACAGCGTGTCCTGGACTGCCACCCATAATAAATACATCTCCAATTTGCATATTTTCAATTTTTTGCGGTATCATTTCCTTTTCAAGCGACAATGTTCCAGCATATCCAAAAACAATATTCATAAAGTTTCTAAAATCCTTGTATGTATTAGATGGAGCAGATTTTTTGTAATAACTTCCTTTTCCATTAGGATTTATCCGATAGCCTTGCATCCATTTGGAATACTGTGCATTAAATCCTGTCACAAATTTAAAGTTGATTTTATTATATTCTTTTTTCCTGTAAAAATATTCCGCACGTAAAAGCATTATCGCATCAGCACATTGATGTAAATCTCTATCTCCTATCTCCACATCAAATACACTGTCATAAATCCCTTCACTTCGTTTGTAATTTCCATTGAAATATTGTACTTTTTCTCCATAAGGCTTTAATTTCTGATTTCTTAAAAATTCAGCAAAACTGCCTTTTTCTACCGCTATTCTTTTATAACCTTGTGGAACGCCATATCTCGTTTCTATCGTCATTCCTCCTGAATTTATCAATTTTTCAGATTTAATATTTCTTTCTGAATTTATTTCTTTAGACTTATCTTTCACTTCATTACTACATGCAAATTGAAAAATTATTAATAAACTCACTCCAGCAAGTAATTTCCATGATTTTTTCTCTTTTAAAAAAAACATTCTCAACAACTCCTTCTAAAATACTCAAAAAATAATTATTTATTATTGGGATTATTTCCGTACCCTTTCAGTAATTCATCATTTTCCATGATAAATGGTCTAGCTACAGGCTATCCCCATGCAGTATTATTTATTCATAAGATAATCATTCAATTCTGTTCTGTTGGTGAACTACTCCCGCTTTTAGAAGCGGAAGCTTCT
Organism: Leptotrichia buccalis C-1013-b; assembly: GCF_000023905.1. NCBI lineage: Bacteria > Fusobacteriati > Fusobacteriota > Fusobacteriia > Fusobacteriales > Leptotrichiaceae > Leptotrichia > Leptotrichia buccalis. The sequence continues at coordinate 1,440,995 of NC_013192.1, forward strand.
TGGGAAGTATCTTCTTTTGTTAGCCAAATATATTTACCAAGCTCTTCGGGCAGTTCCTACCCTGTCTTTTTATTTCCTAATATTTCAACATCTCTTTTCCAATGTTTTTTATATTCAGTGCCGCATTGTAATCTCTATCAATCTCAATTCCACAGCACTCACATTTATAACTTCTTTCTGATAATTTCAGTTCCTCTTTAACATTTCCACATTTACTACAAGTTTTCGACGACGGAAACCACTTATCTATTTTTAAAAATTGCTTTCCTAAAAACATCAACTTATACTCAAGCATCCTCAAAAACATTCCCCATCCATTATCTCCTACACTTTTTCCAAAATTTAATGTCTGGCTCATCCCTTTCATATTCAAATCCTCAACAACCACAGCATTATACTCTTCAGATAATTTTTTCGATAATTTATGCAAGAAATCTCTTCGACAATTTTTGATATACTCATGTAATTTTGATATTTTCGATCTTTGCTTATACCAATTTTTAGAAAATTTTACTTTTCTTGATAATGATTTTTGTAATTTTTTCAATTTTTTCTCCAACATCCTAAAATATTTTGGATAATCAGCCCTTTGATTTTCAGAACTGACAAATAATTCAGACATTGAAAAATCAAGTCCAATCACTTTATCATTACTTGGCATTTTTTGAATTTTTTTTTCAAATTCCGTCAAAACAGAAACATAGTAATTTCCATTACTATTTGTCAATGTTACCGACTTTATTTTATAATCCTTTGGTATTTCTCTATGATATTTCAATTTTACTTTTTTCAATTTTGGCAAAACCAAATATTCGTTTTCCTCAATTCGTATCGAATTATTTACACAATTTGTTGTGTAGCTTTTAATATTATTCTTTTTAGATTTGAACTTTGGAAACTTCGCTCTCTTCTGAAAAAAATTTGTAAACGATCGTTTTACATTCAATTGAGCATTTGAAAGTGCCAGACTGTCAACTTCTTTCAAAAATTGGTTTTCACTTTTCAAACTGGCAGGTGTAATTATTTTATTTTTTCCGGTTTTTTCATAAATTTTATTAGCAGTATACAAAATTGTATTGTAAACAAAACGAACACATCCAAAAGTCTTGTTTATCAACAATTCTTGCTCCTTATTTGGATAAATCCTGTATTTGAATGCTAAATTATATTTCACAAAATTACACCTCCTTTTGCTTTTGAATATTATTTTTAATGACTTCTCTTCAATATTTTATACAAAAATTGTATCATAAGTGTATTCTTTTTTCAATTTTTTTTACAAAAAAATCAATTCATTTCCCACTTATAGAAGTCAGAGATTTCTTGCTATCTTTTTATTAAAAAAATGTAAATAGCCAAAATATAAAAATTTTATTATCTACTTTTATTATATTCGATTTCATTTTTTCTTTTCAAACTCTTTCTCAAACGAACTCAAATCCATATTTTTCAACACTCTCTCAAGTAAAAGCGGCAATTTTTCAGGATTACAAGCAAAACACGGAATTCCAAGTGAAGCAATTTTTCCAGACATTTGTGAGTCGTAATAAGGTTTTCCATCTCCAGATATTGCTAAAAGACAAACTACTATTACTCCCGAATCTTTCATTTCTTGTAATCTTCTTAACATTTCACCACGATTCCTACCTTCAATTAAATCAGAAATTAGAAAAAATATTGTTTTTTTCGGATTTTCAATATATTTTGTACAATATTTAATTGATTTATTGATATTTGTTCCACCACCTAGCTGAAATCCGTATAGCAAATCAACTGGATCATCTGATTTTTCTGTCAAATCCACAATTTCAGTATCAAAAGCTACTACTCGTGTTTTCAGTGAAGCGATACTTGCTAAAATACACGCCATTACTGAAGAATAAATTACAGATTCTCCCATCGATCCACTTTGGTCAATATCCAAAATGACTGTAAATTTACTTGTAGGGTTAACGCTTGCTCTCTCAAAAAAATAATAATGCTCTGGAACAATTTTTTTTAATTCCCTGTTGTAATTTTTTATCCCTCTTCGTATCGTTGTTTTAAAATCCAAAGATGACGCAGATGGAATTGGCGAGTGTTGTTTCTTGTTAAGTGCTGCTCTAACTGCTCTTCTAATATCACTTTCCAACAATTTATTAATTTCCTCTACAATTTTTTTTATAAAATTTCTAACACTTTCTTTACTTTTTTGTGGAATTTGCTCTTTCAAAAGCATAATTGTTGAAGCAAGGTTTATGTTAGGCTCTACTTGATCCAATATTTCAGGCTCAAAAAGTAATTGTTTCAATCCACATCTTTCCATCGCATCCGTCTGAATAATTTTCACCAACTCTTTATCAAACAAAGTTCTAACATCTCCGAGCCATCTACTAATTTGCGGATTAGACGGACCTTGCCCAGCAGAATCTCCACCCATAAATTGTCCTGTCGGATTATAAATCGTATCCAATGCCTTATCCATCAACCAATCTTCCTCTGTAAAACTTGGAATAGCTTCTGAATCCATAGACGAAAATTCTTCTTCTGTATCTTTTCCAAGAATCAATCGCCAACGTTTTATATTTTCTTTATAGTCCATTTTTACACCTCCTTAATATTTTATTATTTTATCAATTACCTTATTTTCAATTTTTCTTTCAAAAAATTATTTTCAATCAAATATCATCAAAATCAAATTCTTCTAATCCTGCAATTATTTCTTTCTCATTTTCTCCCAAATCATCATTTATTACAGCACTTACATCATTTTTATTCAAGCCCCATATTTCTGCAATATTTTCTGCAATATCATGCTTTTCATTTGAAGTAAAATCAGCAAAAGCTCTTCTTAAAAATAATAATGCTCTTTTAAATTCTTCCTCATCTAAATTTGAAATATAATTTTGGAGTTTTTTCCAAAGTCCAAGTCTTGCAATTAAGGTGTAATGATTTTTCATCGACAGACCTTCAAACCAAGTTGCCCCTAAATCTGCGGGAACTCCTTTTGACAATCTTTTTTCGACTTCTTTTCCAAGTACTTCATTATCAATTTTTCCAGCTTCCAGTAATATAGCCATTGCAAGTCCTGAGATTTTTGTATTTAAATCGTCTCTCTTTGAAATTTCTAAAAGAAGTGAATACCATCTTTCTCTATCTAAAAAATCATAATTTTCAACTACAGTATGCATTATCATTATACTTTTAGCTAGTTCTACTGCTGCATTATTGTCGCAAAAAGACTCGCTTGGTAATATTAAGCAAACTCTTAAAAATAGTTGCTCAAGAATAGGGATCAGAACTTTTGTGTCTAATTTTCTGATATCGCCATAACGAAGCATCAGTGATAAAGTCGACATTGTCTTGGCTATTTCATCAATAGGGACGTCACCTGTTATGAAATTTTGTAACGCTTGAAACGCTTTTTCTAGTGCTTTTGGCATTCCGCAATAGAAGGCATCTTTCACTATTTCTGCCATTTCTGACAATGTTTTTGCACCTTCTATTCTTTGCATCAATTCAAAAGCTGTTGCAAATTCAATTGTATCTCCTTTTAAGATTGTTTCCACAATTTCAATTTCTGTTTCTGGTTTCCATTGTAAAATCCATTCTTCTGCCCAAGTTGTATTTTCTTGGCGATTCCCAATAAGTTTTGCAAACGAAATATTCAAAACTCTTAATTTATGAAAAAAGAATGAACGTTCCAAGTCCATAAATGCTAATTTTTCTGATTGAACCCTTAATTTTTCCCTCAAATCTAATTTTATTTCTGTCGCTGTTAATGAACGATATTTTTCAAGTTTCAATTCCTTCAATAAATTATAAAAATCAGACTGTATTGACGTTTGAATAGCTTCCTTTGGAATACTTCCTATTTTTTTCCCAACTTCAACATTCGCCATTGCTAAAACTAGTTCTGAGTAGCTTCCGTGTGCCATACAAGTAATTGCTGCATCTTTTATATCCTTTAACGTCGGTATTTTCCCATCGTGCAAATTTGCCAATGAAGTTGCTAGATGGACTGCCTCTATAATTTGAGCTGACGATATCATATTCCCATTTTCCCTTTGATATTCTGCAATTTTACTTAAATACATATATGTCGCAAAAAGTGAGTCTCCTTTTTCTAAACCATTCCACAAAAATTCATAATACCCTGGTGCCTTATTTCCAGCTCCATAATTTGAATAACTCGATAGTTTATAGTAAGAATAAGGCATTAACGTTTTTTTAGATTCTAATTTTGGTAATTTTTTAATTTCCTTTTCAGTTAAAATCAATTTGCCACTTTCTATTCCTTCAACATGAAAAGCCCCAACAACCATAGCAATCTCATCCATTTTGTAGCCTTCTTTACACACATCAGAAACGACTTTACACATGTACGACTCTCTAATAATATTTTTCGCATCAGACACCGTATTTGATAAAGTCAACTCCCTCAAATATTTCCCATAATCTCTTGCTCCACTACGATATGCCCTATAATCAGAAGCCTGTTCCACTACTCTTTCCCAAAAGACTTCATCATCTGAATCTTCCGAATATTCATTAATTTTTCTATAAATGTAGGCATTCAAATTTTCCTCTGGATTCTCATCTAAATTTTTCTTTACACTTTCTACACCTAAAAAAATTGAAGATGGCAAATCACAAAATCTACACTCTACTCCATTTTCCTTTGCCCATAAAATAGCTTGATATTCTGGAGAAAACTCTGCAAATGGATATACTATTGTCTGGATAGGCGCTTCTAAAGTGTAAGCCATTACGGCAATTGGCGGAACAATATTTTTTCCAGTAATTTCGCTAATAAGGTCATTGAAATCAGAAGGCCCTTCTATCAAAACGATTTTTGGCTGTATTTCATCTAAATAATTTTTCAAATAATGTACTCCAGCTGGTGAAAAATGCCTAACTCCGAATATATTCGGTTTCCCTTCATTTTGTTTTTTCATTTATTCCACCGCCTTTATTTAGTAGCTTTGTTAAGTGCCTTACATTCTTTATAAAGATCCAGCCATTCTGAACCTCGTTTTTTCATAATATTTTCCAAATATTCTTCCCAAATTTGCCCATCTTTACTATCTTCTTTTACTACAGCTCCCTGCAATCCTGCCGCCAAGTCATAATCTGATATCTCTCCATCCCCAAAACTTCCAGCCAACGCCATACTATTCGCTAAAAGTGAAATAGCTTCTGCAGTCGATAACACATTTGCAGTCGGCTTTATCTTTTGTCTTCCATCTAACGTAACACCTTGACGCAATTCTCTAAATACTGTACAAACTTTTTCAATAACTTCCTCTTCAGGCAATTTCGCATTCAAATCCAAATTTCCTGCAAGTTGCGTAACTCTACTTCTAACAATATCTATCTCTGCTTCAAGGGTATTTGGACTTGGCAATACCACAATATTAAAACGTCTCTTTAACGCCGCCGACATCTCATTAACTCCCTTATCACGAGTATTCGCAGTTGCAATAATAGAGAACCCTTTTTTAGCTGGAATTTCTACATTCAATTCAGGCACACTCATTCTTTTTTCTGACAACAAAGAAATCAACGCATCTTGCACTTCTGACGCACAACGAGAAATTTCTTCCACTCTAGCAATCGCCCCATCTTCCATCGCTTTATAAATCGGACTTGGTATCAACGCATCTTTTGTAGGTCCTTCTGCAATCAACATCGCATAATTCCAAGAATATCTAATTTGCTCTTCAGTCGTTCCCGCTGTCCCTTGAATAACTCGAGTTGAATCTCCATTTATCGCCGCCGTCAAATGCTCCGACAACCAAGATTTTGCAGTTCCCGGCTCCCCAATCAGAAGCAATGCCCTATCCGTAACCAAGGTCGAAATTGCAATCTCAACCAATCTTTTATTCCCAATATATTTAGGTGTTATCACTTTTCTTCCAGCTTTACCTCCACAAATATATGTCAGCACTGATTTAGGTGACATTTTCCATCCAGTAGGTATCGGATTTTTTTCTGCCTTAATTAATGCATCAATTTCATCTTGAAACATCTGTTCTGCTGTTAATCTTTGTAATTCTTCTTTTTTAGCCATTTTTTACAACTCCTTCACTTTCATTCCATTATTTAACTTTTCTAGCCATTTTTCACATAAATTTATAGACACTCTTTTTGTTTTTTTATCCATTTCAAATAATTCTTCAATTTGATTTATTAATTCACTTTCAGATATAGGAACTTCATTTAAAATATATCCTATTGACCTTACTCTATTATGTAATTTAGGTGCATTTTTTTCAATATCTATTTTTCCTTTAAGAAAATCTTTATAATCTGTCCATCCTAACTTATTTAAAAACTCTATATCTTCACTATAAGGAATACGAGAAAGAATAATATTATAGTAAAATGCTCCGTATTTTTCTTTCATTCCCTTTATATCTGGATTATATAAGCTCTTTAAATCTCTATGATATGAACTGTAATAATTCCAATTTGTATAGAAATCATCTTCAATATTAAAGATTATATTATACCATTTTTTATCAAAACCATTTAACTTTATTTTCATAACACTATAATCATTTATATTTTGCCAATATAAAATATATTCTTTATTTTCTTCATCATAGTGAATATGAAAAATTACATCAAATAATGTACTAAAATCCTCTTGAACTTTAGCTTCTTCCTTATTTTTAGAAATTTTATTATTAGCAAAGAAGGTATGAAATAATTTTTTTATTCCTTTTTCATCTTTTCCTGCTCCTGCAAATTTAGAAAAATTCTTATATGTAGTTTCAGGTTTATCTTTAATAAGTGAAATTAAAAATTCTTGTTCTAAGAACTCTCCTTCATATACTTTAGACAGTTTCTTTATTAAATTCGTAATTTCTTTATTTATTTCAGTTACTATGTAATGGCTTAAAATTCTTTTTACAGCAGCTTTATTATAAGGATACAGTTCTTGGTATAATGATAAAGTTTTTTCTGTTCTTTTATTTGAACTAACTGAACACAATTCTGCAACCTCTTCCTGAACTTTTCTTCTTTCTTCTTTTGTTTTTAATGTTTTATTTTTTAAATCTTCTGTATATTCTTTAATATAATTGTTAATATAATCTGATACCCATTGTTGTTCTGTACCTTTTAAATATTCAATATTTTCAAATGGCTTTTTTCTAAAAAATTTATCCCACTCTTTTTTGACTCTCTCATCATCCATATACGCAAGACTTTCAAACACTTTATTTTTCAATTTTCCACGTTCTTTTTTCATTAAATCTAAAAGATAGTCAACATTATCCTGATTATATGCCAAAGCTCCAATTGCAACTTCTTTCACTTCTTTTCCACCATTTTCAACACAATATTTGTAAAAATCATTTTCCTCGCCTTTACAAATATCCACAATAATTTCCAATCGAGCAACCATTTCCTTTTTACCTTGGGGATTAAATCCTTCTTTCAATAACGGAACTATTTCTTTCCCCTGTTTCTTTAACATTTGAATCATTAAATCTATAATTCCAGAATAATTATCATTAAGTCCGTTTATCATAAATTTCTTCACTCTAAAATCACTCACTATTTCAGGATTATCCCATCGCAATGTCGAATCAATAACTCTGAAACGACCACCGCCAGTTCCTTTAAATGCAGCAATTAATTCACTCAACTCACTGTAATGAAGTTCTTGATAAAAATTTTCTTTTCCAGCAGTCGTTTCTATTTTTTGCAAATTATCACCTGAATAAGTTGTCGCTTGGGTACAAAGCACCGCATCAAGCAAAGCCAACAAATCTAAAAATAAATCACATTTATCTTCCTCATCGCCTTCAATCAATTTTTGCCCCATTTCATAAATTTGTTTAAATACTTTGGCAGCCGAAGCATATCCCTTCATTTGATCAACAGCTCTTTGCAAACGAAAATCATCTTTCACCAAATTTATCCCAACGATCGCCACATTTTCAAGCCTGTTCTTCAATTCATATAACGGTTCTAAATTCATTTTTGCTCCTTCCTAAACTCATTCTAAAATCCAAAACGAATAATTTTATCATCAGTTACAATACTTTGTGCTTCAGCATAAATATTTCTACCTTCATAAAATAATTTTACGAACATCACTTGATTTTCCAAACATTCATTTGGCAAAAGCTCATAAAAATTCTCTGAAAATACCTTGTTTTTTGTATGCTTAAGTTCTATCATTCTTTTATTTTTATCAACTAAAATATACTTTTTCGTATCTTCCTCTTTAACAAACATAATTTTTTCAAATCCTAGCAGTAAAGCCACTTCATTATTTGCCAAAATATTTTTAAGCTCATTTTTAGCTATTTTTACAGCCTGTTCTATATTTTGAGCATGCTTTTTTATCTTTTTACAACAAGAACTTTCAATCTTATCAAAACTAGCCGCATCCCATCTTATTCTCTTATTAACACCACCTGGATAAAAAGTCAATACAGGCACTGTCAATAACGAAAAGTTAGAATTTTCCTGCTTGATATATTTCATTGCCGAACGAGGTCTATAATTAGCAGTATATGACACTTCCCCTCTTTCCAAGTCAATCCAGTACCCACGATCTGTAAAAATCTTACTAGCCTCATCATAATTTACTTCAAACGAAAGCTGCACCAATCTCACATTTTCCCTTTTCAGCCCCAAATCATTCAACTGAGTTAACTTCCATACGCCTCCTAAATCCTCATACAACGTATTATCTGTCAATTCTGTATCATTCTTTTCAAGTTGCTCATTCAAAAACTCTCTTCCTTTTTTCTCAATCGCCCTCAACTTTTTCAAACATTCTAAAGCTGTCTGATAATGTATCTTATCCTGATCCTCTTTATATGCCTGAATTTCCAAAAGTAGCCTTTGAAACAAAACTTGTGGTCTTGGCAAATAATAATCTCCCAATTGCTTTACAATATCTCTATACTCTGTAATCGAAATGCTTCCCATTGCAGAAAGTCCAACTTTCAATAATTGCGAACTTATTTTCTTTATCAAATCTAGCCCTTCAAGTTGCTTTTTAATTTTCTTTGTTCTAGCTGCTTTAGATGTCTTTGAGGGAGATTTCTTTTTAGTTTCCTTTTCCTCGTTTGCCTTTTTAGCCTTCGATTTTTCCTTTTTTTCTCTCTTTGCTAAAATATCTTCTGGTATTTCACACTCCTCAAATTTTTCTTCTTTCAATATCTCAAATAACAAAGCTAATCCATGCTTACAAGGAAATTGTCTGCTTGGACAAGTGCATCGTGTAACAGGATTTTCCTCATCAATAAAATCTACTGAAACCGTATAATTCGATTTTCCGCTTCCTTTACATTCACCCATATACAAAGTATCATCAGCAGAACACCATAATCTCAAAAATGCTCCTTTATCGCAAAGTTTTTTTGCATTTGAAATCGCCGAAGCATTCGGAGCCATAGCAAGAATTCTACTCTCCTCTAATTTCTTCACAATACAAACCTCCTTCTTTTTTATACAAAATTCATTCAATTTTTTATTCAAATTTTTAAATCATTTAGTCTTATTATATCATAATTTTTTTATAAACTAAACTCTATTTAAAATTATATTTTATAATATTCTCTGTTTAAAAAGCAAATATTTATTTTCATTAAGAACTTGAATATATTTTTGCTAAATAAAAAATCGTTGCTTTTTATCACAACGATTATTTTAAATGTTTTATTTTAATAATTATATTCCTGAATTATTTTTCCATCTTCTCCATACTCTTTTTGCAAAAATATTTTTCCATTTTCTAAATGACTTTCCATTTCCAATTTTCCAGTCTTAGAATTATATCTCCAGATAATTCCCGTTTTATTAGCCAAACTTTCTTTTTTTACAATTTCTCCTGTATTTATATCATATATTTCATAATATTCCACATAATCTTTAAAATCATCTGGATTACTAAATGGATGAAAATTATTTTTCTTTCTCAAAGTAGATTTTCTATAAAGTTTTCCATTATCATAATATTCTTCCATTTCTCCAACAGGTCCACTTTGATTATATTGTGCAGAAAATTCTAATTTACCAGTTTTTGAATCTCTTGCTTCAAATTTTACCATTCTTCCATTTTTTATTTCAAAAGTTAATGTTCCAGAAATATCCAAATCATCAACATAAAGATATCTCAATATAAATACTCTAAACGAAACATTTGTGTTTTCACATTTGTAAATGCCGTTTTTAAAAGGAATATTTGTTTTTCCAGTATATGGATTAAATTTTAGTCTTTTTCCTTAAAAAATCCTATAATTTTGTCTCATCAGCCGCTTCTTCTTTTGAATTTACCTTTTTTCAAACAAAAAATCTCTAAAAAAGCAGGAATTTTCCAACTTAAATAGAGATTTTTTTGATTTAATTAAAATTACTTTTCATTAAAACTATTTTTGAACATTCAATACAACTGTTTCTCCTGCAGTTGCAGCTCCTGATTCAACTGGATTTAATGAAGCATAATCTTCATAATTTGAAATAATTACTGGCGTGATAATTGATTTTGCATTTGCTTTTAAGAAATCATAATCATATTTGATTAATGGATCTCCTGCTTTTACTACTGCTCCTTCTTCAGCGATTCTTTCAAATCCTTTTCCTTCCAATTGAACTGTATCCATTCCAAAGTGAACGAAAATTTCAATTCCAGCAGGTGTTACAATACTAAAAGCGTGATTAGTATCAAAGATTTTTTCTACTCTTCCAGAAGCTGGTGCTAACATTACACCTGACGCTGTTGGTTCAATAGCGATTCCATCTCCTACCATTTTTTGAGCAAAAACTTCATCAGGTACTTCTGATAAAGGTAAGATGTTTCCTGAAATAGGTGCTACTACTTTCCCTTCAAATTCTTGTTTAGTTTCATCACCTTTATTACCTTTTTTGAATAAATCAAATAATCCCATTTTAATTCCTCCAATTTATTTATTTTTATTTCAAATATCTCATTTTTATGTTACCACATATAATCAAATTAGTCAAATTTTAATTTAAAAATAAATAATTTTTCTTCATTATAATTTGATACAATAAAAACATTAAATATACTAAAAAACTATTTTAAAATCAGACTTAAAACTTATAATTGTTTTACGCAAATCTTAAATTTGGTTAATTTTTGTTAATTTAATTTTAAAAAAATTTACTAAATTTCTGCTGGATTACATGTTTCCCTTTAAAATTTTCAAATTCCCCTTTGCATGCTTATCTCCAAGTGCCGCAGCTTTTAAAAACCATTCTTCAGCTTCTTTGAATTTTCCTTCACCTGCTAATATCATTCCTAGATGATTCATTGCATTCGCATCATTTTTCCAGGCTAAATGTAAATAAATATCCTTTTCCTTTTTAGTCTGATTAGTTTTGTTGTAAAATATTAATAAATTATTTCTTGCACCTTCACAATTTTTTTCAACTGCTTTTAGATAATATTCTTCCGCTTTTTCATTTTTTCCATTTTGTTCATATAAGACCGCAAGATTGTTTAAGGCATTCAAATCTCCATTTTTAATTGCCATTATATAATATTTTTCCGCTTTTTTAGAATTATTTTGAGTAGCATATAAATATCCAAGATTATTGGCATATTCATAATCTCCCGCATCAATTGCCTTTAAAAACCATTTTTCCGCTTCTTTATTTTGGTAACTGTTCTGAAAAATAAGTGCTATTTCATTCATTGCCTTTGTATCACCAGCTTGTATTCTTTTCATATACTCATCCAGTAACTTATCCATTCTATTTTTTTTCAATATGTTCACCTGCCTTAACCTAAAGTTTTTTATAACTTAAACAATTTATCAAAGGCATTTTTTGATAATTCAATAAATTTTAAAAGTTCTGTTTGTGTAAAAGTCGCTTCTTCCCCTGTTCCTTGAAGCTCGATAAATTCACCTTTATCATTCATTACGATATTCATATCCACATCTGCTCTTGAATCTTCTTCGTATTCTAAATCAAGAAGCAGTTCATTTCGCACCTTTCCAACACTTATTGCCGCAACTTTAGCTTTAATTGGCATTTCTTTCAGCTTTCTCTCATCAATTAATTTTTCTATTGCTAGTTCCAAAGCTAGATATGCTCCTGTTATTGAGGCAGTTCTTGTCCCGCCGTCAGCCTGAATCACGTCACAATCAATCATTATCGTTCTTTCTCCCAATTTTTCCAAATCTATTGTCGCTCTTAAAGCTCTGCCAATTAGCCTTTGGATTTCCATTGTTCTTCCAGAAAGTTTTCCTTTTGTTGATTCTCTTTGAACACGTGTGTTTGTAGCTCTTGGTAACATACTGTATTCTGCTGTTATCCATCCAGATCCGGTTCCCCTCAGCCATCTCGGTATTTTTTCTTCAACAGTTGCATTACAGATAACCTTTGTATTTCCAAATTCAATCAGAACTGAACCTTCAGGATGAATAATATAATTTTTAGTTACTTTTACTTCTCTCATTTCGTCATTTTTTCTATTATTATTTCTCACATTTTCTCCTAAATATTCGCTTATTTTCCTTTATAAAGTGGAAATCTTCCTGTTAATTCTGTAACTTGCTCTTTTACTTCGGAAATTTTTTCGCTATTATCTATGTTTCCTAATACAGTCAATATAAATTGTGCCACTTGTTTAGTTTCTTCTTCTTTAAACCCACGAGCTGTAATTGCAGGTGTTCCAAGTCTTATTCCACTTGTGACAAATGGTTTTTCAGGATCATTTGGAATGGCATTTTTGTTACAAGTAATTCCAGCTTCTTCAAGTTTTGCTTCAGCCAATTTTCCTGTAACTCCCATTGGACGTAAATCTACTAGCATTAGATGATTGTCAGTACCACCACTTACGATTCTAAGTCCACCTTTTACAAGTTCTTCAGCCATAACTTTTGCATTTTTAGCTACTTGTTCCTGATATTTTTTAAATTCTGGACTAAGAGCTTCTTTAAAAGCAACAGCTTTTGCAGCAATTATATGAACTAATGGTCCGCCTTGTATTCCTGGAAATATTGTTTTATTCACTTTTTTAGATATTTCTTCATTATTTGTCAAAATTATTCCACCACGAGGCCCTCTTAATGTCTTATGAGTTGTAGAAGTTACAACATCTGCATATTCTATTGGATTTGGATGAAGTCCAGCTGCCACAAGTCCTGCAATATGAGCCATATCAACCATCAAATATACCCCTATTTCATCAGCAATTTCCCTAAATTTTTTAAAGTCAATAATTCTCGAATATGCACTTGCTCCTGCAACTATCATTTTAGGCTTTTCTCTTAAAGCAATTTCTCTAACTGCTTCATAGTCGATTAATTCAGTTTCAGGATTTAATCCGTATTCTAGACCGATATAATTTTTTCCTGAAAAATTTATTTTATAACCATGTGTCAAATGTCCACCTGCACTAAGGCTCATTCCCAAAATTTTATCTCCAGCTTCAAGAAGTCCCACATAAACTCCCATATTAGCTTGTGAACCTGAATGCGGCTGAACATTTGCATATTTTGCTCCAAATATTTCCTTTAATCTCTCAATTGCCAAACTTTCCACAACATCAGCATTTACACAACCACCATAATATCTTTTCCCTGGATAGCCTTCAGCATATTTATTTGTAAACACTGACCCTGCTGCTTCCATTACCGCCTTTGAAACAAAATTTTCTGATGCAATAAGCTCGATTCCTTCTTCTTGCCTCTTTTCTTCTTCCACAATCGCATTGTACACTTCCAGATCTACATCTTTTACATAACTCATTTTAGTTCCTCCTGCTCTTATTTTTTATTATTTATTTTAATTAGCTTCATACTTAAAATTTTTATTTTATAATTCTTATTTTTCTATAATTATAATAAAGTGCTTTTATCAAATCATACTCAAAAGGCGAATTTAAATCCCCGTATCTCATACTCAACATAGAACGGGCATTTAACCCTGTAACAATCGGTCTTGTACTTCCATAAATATTTTTATCAAAAACTCCTGTATCAAAAAACAACTTGTCTTCAACTAGACCTCGCACTGCTCCTTCTCCTAAAGTATCTACTGCCGTTCCAAATGCATCTCTTAAATTACTTGGACCAAATACAGGTAAAATTAAATATGAACCTCCTCTTACGCCATAATGCCCTAGTGTATCTCCCATTGTTTCAGGATCTTTTTTCATTCCAAATTTTGTAGCGACATCGGCTACTCCCAGAACTCCCACAGTTGAATTTACAAAAAATCTTCCAAGTGCATTTACTGCTTTTCCAGGTTTTAATTGTAATACTGAATTTACAAATGTAGGTATTTCATTAAAATTATTATAGAAATTTGAAATTCCTTTTCTAATTGGTTTTGGGACAACTGCTGAATAGACACGTGAAGCTGGGTAAAGTACTTTTCTATCAAGTTGTGTATTAAAAGCATACATTCTTCTATTAAGAGGTTCCAATGAATCTTTTATTCCTGTCAGCTCAAAAACTTGGCTGGAAACAATGTAATCTTCATCTAATTCTTCCAAATTTGCTGCTAAAATCCCATAATTATCCTGTTCAAAAGCAACATATTTATTCTCATCTTTTTTATTTTTTTTATTAGTTTTTAAGTTTGTATATGAAACCACGTCAATATTTTTATCTGGCGCTTTTTCATTTTTCTCTTCTGTAAATTCTATAAAAATATCATCATTTGCTTCTTTTTCATTTTCTTCAATAAATACCGCTGTATTTTCATTTTTCAAGTTTTTAGCTTTAGCTTGACCAACTGTTGCAATAATAAGCATAGTTCCAAATATTAATAATTTATTTTTTCTTGTCATATTTTAGTTTTCCTCCAATTTATCTACCATTAATTTTGACACATCTTTATGCCATAACACTCCTGTATGCCCACCAAATGGTATTAAAACTCTATTTGAAAATGTTTTCTTTATATAATCCAAATCTTCATCTTCAAGTAAAATATCATCCGTTGAAGTTATAAATACAATATTTTTATTATTTTTATCTATAAAACTCTGAACATGTCTTAAATCAAACTCGTTTACAAAGTCATCCAAACTTAAATCAGGATTTTTATTTTTCTTTAAATACGGATATAAAATCTCTGTTGAGTATTCATCAAAAGAAACTGACAATCCTTCCTTAAATTCTTCTGTAACCGAATCAAATCGTTTATAAGACTTTTTATGAGAAAGCCGACCCACAGCATTTTCTCCACTAAATACTTCTCCAGCAAAAGTCATATTTGCTGAATAAAATCTGAACATTAGCCCTATCAGCACTTCAAAATCCTTTTCTCCAAGTCCTAATTTTCCTAACGATGTTTTAAGATCTGAAAATTCTATATCTTTTATCCTTATTGATTTATCGTACATAAGTTTACTAAATATTGTATCTAAATATTTTTCCAAACTTCTCGCATCATATATTCCATTTTTTACTAAGAAATCATCTAATTTTCTTGTAGAATTTAAAATACTAACTGGTGAATTTAATAAAAGTGATTTTTCTATCCCAATTTTTCTATTATTTCTATCATCCATTTCATGAATTAATATCGACTGGAATCCTCCTAGACTATAACCTCCAGTATATATTTTATCAATCTTCATTCCATTATTTTTCTCTTGTAAAACAGCCTTTTGTATTAAACTATATAGTTGTTCTGTTTCATCCTTTATATATCCAGCATATCTATTTTTACTTTGACTAACTATGTACGGCATTGTGGTAGGTGAGCTGAATGTAATTACATTATAACCCCTATCATAAAATACATTTGCTATATATAGTGATAATCCACTGCTATAGAGTGATCCTGTTCCTGAAATCAAAATCATAAGCGGCGCCTTTTTATTTTGTGTCCAAACACCATAATCATAATCGCTCCATTGTCTTAATATTTCAGGAATTTTCTTAGTCGTTTTAAATTTTCTAACTTTTGGACCTTTTGCATTTTTAAACTGATAATGTTGATTAGCTGGCGTTCCAAGAACTGTTGCCATTATTGCGCTGTCTTTGTATGGATAATCACTTGCTATCTGTGAAATATCCGTTTCAGAAAAGCCAATAATCGAAAACATCAGTATTACTGTTAAACCTAATATTTTTTTTAACATTTCTTTACTCTATGTGAAAATTTTCCACATTACTCCTTTCTTATTCAAAAAAATAAATTTTTTTATTATATTTTATCAAAAATATCAAAAAATTACCAGTAAAAAAGAAAAAATTATACATCCACCGATACAATCTTAGTTTCCCCAATTTCCTTATTCATCGTAACCCCATAAAGCCTGTGAGAACCTTTCATCGTTTCCTTGTTATGAGTAATCAGGATAAACTGTGACTTATCGATAAACTGGTGCAATAATTCCACAATTTTTTTTGTATTTTTTTCATCTAATGCCGCCTCTATTTCATCAAAAAATGTAAATGGGCTTGGCTTAAACATAAAGATTGCCATTATAAACGAAACTGCCAGCATTGATTTTTCCCCACCTGAAAGCAGCAGCAAAGTCTGTTCAGGCTTATTTTTATATTTTACGCTAAGTTCCAGACCTGTCGTTAAAAGATTTTCTGGATCAGTCATCTTAATTATTCCCTTTGCACCATTCAGAATTGTTTCACACATATACGCAAAATTTTTATTTATTTCTTCGTAAGCCACCAAAAATTTACTTGTAACTTCCTGTTCAATTTCCCGTATAAATCCAAACAATGCTTCCCGGCTTTCCAGCAAATCCTTTTTTTGAGCCACAATGTTCTGATAATGCTCATTTTCATGCTCAAATTCTTCAATGGAAGCTAAATTAACTGCCCCTATGTCATTACGATTTTTCTCATTTAACGATAATTTTCTTTTCGTTGTCACCAGTTCATTTTCATTAGCAATTTCAAAATACTCTTCGTTATTCAAAATTTCTTCATTTTCCAGTTCATTAAATTCAGCTTCCTGATTCTTTAACTCATTTTCATTCTGGACAATTTTTTCCATTAATGCTTCATAATCCTTTTGACTTTTAAATATTTTCAATTCAGCATCCTTTACTTCGCTAATAAATTTTATCTCTTTTTCTTCGATTTCATAAATATTTTTTTCAGTTTTCTGAATTTCATTCTGAATATTTTCAATAATTACTTCACTTTTCCCAGTTTCACTTTTCTTATCCGATATTTTTTTCAAAAGCTCATTTCCCAGTAATTCTCTTTTTTTCTGAAATTCATCCAGTTCCAGCTTTTCATTCAGTAATTTCTTATAATCAGATTCAATTTCTGCAAAACGATTTTTATTATTATCCGTTCTAACTTTCAAAATTTCATAATCTCTATCGGCAATATTTAATTTCTGAATAAATTCGTCAATATTTTCAAAATTTTTCAATTCTTCATTCAAACTTGTCATTTTTAGATTATTTTCTTTAATATATTTTTCAATATTCTGAATTATTTCAAAATTTTCCTGTATTCTTGCCTTTTTTTCTAAAATAAATTTCTCACTTTCCAAAACTTCATAATTCAAAGTTTCAATTTCCCGCTGTTTCCTGTTAAATTTCATACTAAAATCATTATAATTTTCATTAAAGTTCTGATATTCATTTTTAAAATTTTCAAATTTTTTCTCAAATTCTATTCTTTCAGATTCAATTTTTTCTCCTTCTGAAACAATTTCTAATAATTTTTTTTCAAATTCTTTTAAATTCTTTTTATTTTTTTCAATTTCACTTTCCAGATGTTTCAATTCCTTTTTTCGCTCCAGAATTTCATCCTTCCCTTTAAACGAATGCCCGCCAGTCATTCTCCCACGGGAAGTGATAATATCCCCCTCAAGTGTAACAATCCTGTCATTAAACCCCTTTTTCAAAAGCTCTGTTCCAACTTCCAGATTCTCTACAATAACCGAATTTCCATACACAAACTGAATAACTTTTTCTATATTTTTATTTACAAATTTCTTATCAGCTTTCACAATATTTCTTGCAAAATCGATAATTCCATTTTTTCCTTTTGTATTTAAAATTATATTTTGACTTTCTTCCTCTGACATTTTATTTTTTAAATTGTTTTTCTGTGAAATTTTTTCAATTTTAGGTAAAAAATCATTCATTTTTGAAACACGAATGTTTTCAATTGGCAAAAATGAAGCTCTTCCCAGCTTTTTTTCCTTCAGAATCCCAATACATTTCTTCCCAATTTCACTATCTTTTACAACAATATCCTGAAACATTCCGCTTGATAAAGTCTGCACCGCTTCCTCAAATCCCGCTGGAATATCAATCAAATTAATAAATGCACCAATTACTCCATCAATTTTTTCATTCAGGATGTACTTTATGCTTCGGTTAAAAGTTTCATTTTTTTCAAGTGCATTCGCAATCGCCTTATGCTTGACTTCAGAACTTTGAAGACTATAGCTGATTTCATTCTTTTTATTATTAATTCTGGAATATTCTTTTCGTAATTCATCAGTTTTTTCCCTTAATTTCTGAATTTTTACCTCATTTTCAAGTTTTTCCTTTTCTTTTTCAGATTTTTTATTTTCAATTGTCTGTTTTTCCTGATTTATCTTGTCAAATTCTATTTCTAAGGACTTTTTTTCGTTAATAAGCCTTTTATTTTCAGATTTTGCTGATAAAATTCTTTTTTCCAAATCTTCATTTTCCCCAGAAATTTTTATTTTATCCACTTCAAAATTAGAATTTTTTTGTGTGCATTCTTTTAGTTCAGATACTATTTTCTCATTTTTTCGTTTAAGCTCTCCAACTTTACTTTCCCACTCAGATTTTTCCTTTTCCTTTGAAAATAAATCTTTTGTTATTAATTCAAGCTCATTTTTAGAATTTTTTAGAATTTCCTCTTTTTCCGCAATGTCCTTATCCAAAATATTTTTTCTTTTAGATTTTTCATTTGCTTCAGTTTCTAAATTAGAATTTTGATTAACTAGCTTTGAATATTCATCTTTTAAATTTTGAATATTTTTTAAATTTTTTCTATTTTCATTTTTTTTATTTTCTAAATTTTTATGCAATTCTTCCTTAATTTCAATCATTTTTTGAAGTTCATCTTTTTTATGTAAAAGATTTTTTTCGTTTTCTTTCAATAATTCCTTAATTTCCTGATTTTTTTCCTCATATTCATATTTTAAGGAAGTTTTTTCATTGACATTGTATTCCAGCACCATAAACCGCTGCAAATCAATCTTTTTCGTATAATCTTTAAAAAGTCTTGCCTTTTCCTGCTCCTTTTTTAAATAATCAACCCGCAGTTTCAAGTCCTTTTCTACATAATCAATTTTTTCAATTTCATTTTTCAAGTCCTGCAGCTTTTTTTCAGAATCTTCCTTTTCAATCTTAGCTCTTTTGACTCCAGCCGCCTCTTCAATAATCTCTTTCAGCTCCTTAGACGAAGAACTAATAATTCTCTCCACACGCCCTTGCCCAATTATTGAATAAGCCTGCTTTCCAATTCCTGTATCCATAAAAAGATTATGAATATCCTTAAGCCTAGACTTCTTATTATTTATCAAATACTCATTTTCCCCAGTCTTAAAAATTCTTCGAGTAATCTTAACTTCCGAAAAATCCACATCCAAATATCTATCCTCATTATCAATAATAAGACTAACTTCCGCCATAGACTTTGGCTTTTTATTCTTTCCGCCAGAAAAAATAATATCCGAACTCTCTTTCGCCCGTATATTCTTATAACTCTGCTCTCCCAAAACCCACAAAATCGCATCCAGAATATTACTCTTTCCACTCCCGTTAGGCCCGACAATCGAAGTAATCCCATTATCAAACTCCACAACAGTTCTATTTGCAAACGATTTAAACCCTGTCAGCTCCAATGCTTTTAAGTACATCTTTTTCTCCTAAAATTTGCTTTTGATTTTATCTCCCTTTTCCAAAAATCACAATCGTAACTGTCTTTAACAATATTTTCATATCAAAAATAATGTCATGATTTTTTATATAATACAAATCATACTGCAATTTTCTGTAAGCATCCTCAATACTCGCCCCATATGGATACATCACCTGTGCCCACCCAGTAAGTCCCGGTTTTACAGTATGTCTTAAATTGTAGTACATAATTTCCTTTTCCAGCTGCTTTATAAAAAATTCCCTTTCTGGACGCGGCCCTACAAAGCTCATTTCTCCACGTAATACATTCCATAATTGTGGCAATTCATCAATTCTTGTAAGACGCATAAATTTACCAAATTTTGTGACACGGTTGTCATTTTTGGTTGCCCATTTTGGTCCGTCTTTTTCCGCATCAGTTGTCATTGAACGAAATTTTACTATTTTAAACGGCTTGTTTCCTTCCCCAATTCTTTCCTGAATAAAGAATATCGGCCCTTTTGACTCTAGTTTTATTATTATTGCAGCAATAATCATAATCGGAATTACACAGACTCCAATTAAAAGTGCAAAAATTATGTCAAGAATCCGTTTTGCCTTCAAGTTAAAGCTGTTATAATAAATTTCAAAACCTGTATTTTCCAAGAACCATTTTGGGCTCAAGTTTGAAACTGGCAGTTTATTTTCATACATTTCGTAAAATTCGAGGTAGTTATAATATTGCATTCCGCCAAGTTTATACTGCAAAAGTTTATCCACAAGTTTTGTATCATATAAAAGATTATTTGTAAAATCCACAATTATGTCAACTTTTTTATTTTCACATAGATTCAATAATTTTTCTGTTAAAATATCCATATTTTCTTCTTCTTCTTTTAAAAAGTCCGATAATTTATATTGACGATCTTTCTTTATGCTTTCTAGCAAATCATCTGTATATCCATTTTCTCCAATAAAAACAATTCTTTTCTTTTCGGCTAATCCAATCATTATAATATAACGATATATAATCTGAAACATTGTAATCAGCCCAAATAAAATTATTGCCTCATTTAAAATAAACAAATGTAAAAATAACGTTATCACAACAAGTATAAAATTAATTCCAACAACAATCACAATATCTCTTAACCTATATCTGCCAGTCATATTATAAACATTTGCCACATAATAAATTATCATTGAACACACAATTACAATTACATTTTTAAATCCAAGCCCACGATTTATAAGTAGCAATCCTACTAAATACATCACAATTGTCAATATCCCAAACAAATAGGAATAATTTTTTTTCATTCCACTTACTGCCATTCTAAACTACACTTCCTTTTTTTATTTTTTCTTAAAAATATACTCAATTACTAAAATCTTCATCATTTTTACCAAAAAAATTTATTTTTCCATTATTTCATATTTCATCTTAATTTTTTTTCTATAAAACGCAAGTCCAACACAGACGATTCTGTCTGTTCCTCTATTTCTTAATTCCACATCGTACTCTTTCTCTTTTATCTGCTCAAATCCAGCTATTGCATAATTTTCCAGCTCATCTTCATTATTTACAGCTTTAAATTCAAATATATACGCTGGATTTATTTTATTTTTAGGTTCTAAAACTAAATCTGCCCTTCCGTAGCCACTTTCTCTTTCTGATAGTCTAATGTAGTCATTTGCGAGTATTATAAATATTCCGATTAAAAATATTTTGTAATACTTTTCATCTTTTTCTGTATCAAAATAACTAAGCGAAGAAAGTATTTCATCTTGAAGTCCCTTTGCAAATTCTTCGATTTTTCCATTTTTTAAATTCTCTACAATATTTGAAAACTGTGTATAATTTCCAACAAATCTATCTATAAAAGTTTTTCTAAAAAAAGTCTGTATTTCTTTATTTGGAAGTCTTAATGGATAAAGTTCGCCCTTTTTCTCCCCGTCGGTTGTCAAATATCCGCTGTACAAAAATAATTCCCATATATCACTTGCATTAAATACATATTCCATATACTCATTTATTGCCTTATAAACTGTTTTCCCAACAAAAAGTTTTTCCAGGTCTTCTATTACTTTTTTATCTGCTTTCCCTAACAAATCATATATTGTCTTATTGCCTGAAACTCCTATCCAGTAGGGACGTAATTTTTTTTCATCCAAAAAGTTAATAATTGACCAAGGATTATAAATTTCAGTTTCTCCAAACTGATAACCGTCATACCATTCCCTAACATCTTCCATCTTATATTCCAGCCCATAATATTTCACAGCCTCAACAACTTCATTTTCAGTAAGTCCATAATACTCTGAATATTTTTCACTAAAGATATTATTTACTTTCAAATTATTTAATCCTGAAAAAATTCCTTCTTTTGCAATTCTCAATATTCCAGTCATAATTCCAAACTGTAAATACTCATTATCTTTCATTGCATCTCCATAAAACTTCTTAAAAAAAGAAATTGCCTGTTTATAATATCCCTCCTGATAAGCCTGTATTATCGGCGTATCATATTCATCTATCAGCACAACAGCTTTTTTCCCATAATATTCATACAAATATTTTGTCAACGCTTTCAACGAACCTTTCCAATCTGCTATATCTTTATTAAACCAGACATTATCAAAATAAAATAATTCCCTTTCATCCATATCTTCTCTTATGAATTTAAATTCATCATACATATTACTTATTAATTGTCTAATTGCAATATAGGAATTTTCCCAGCTAACTTCTTCCATGTTCCTAAAACTTATATATATAACAGGATATTGCCCTTGCTCCTGCATGTGTTCACTTTCAGAAATACTTAATCCTTCAAATAATTTTCGGTTTCCTTCTTTATTTTCTATATCAAAAAAATATTTAATCATTGACATATTAAGGGTTTTTCCAAATCTTCTTGGACGTGTGAATAAGTTTACTTTTGCTCTGTAGTGTAAAATATCTTCAATTAGCTTTGTTTTATCAATATAATAATAATTATTTTCTATAATCTCTTTAAAATCAGACACCCCTATTGGCAAAGGCTTTCTATTTCTAGTCTTTTTTTCCGCCATATTTCTCCCTCCATTTATTCATTCCAGCTAAAAAATTATATATTCCATCTAATATTTCGCTTGTAAAAAATGATAGCAAAAATACTATTAAAAACGTAATAATTATATATAAAAAATAATTCATTCTGGACTTTAATATTCTTTCACAAAAAAATAAAAAAATCGGATGAATTAAATAAATATCGTAAGTTTTTGCTGATACAGATTTTATAATTTCTTTTACTTTGCCTAAAACTTTTTCTCCATCAAAAACATTTACAATATAATCATAAAGAAAAACTGTGGCTGTAAATACACTAAGTGAATGATAATCATAAAAATAATCAAAAAATTTTCCACTTGATTTTGTAAATATATAAGTTAAAAAGATTGTTAGTGATACTGTTATTAAAAAAACTGTATATTTTTGCCATTTTTTCATATTCAAAGGCTTTTCTGCAAGTAAATAGCCAATTAAGAAATAACCCACATATTGCCCAGCTGGAGAATATACTTTTATATTTTTCTTAAAAATCACATTTAGAAATGGTACTAAAATCATAAATATTATCCACACAAAAACTAAGTAATTAATACTTTTTCTATCAACTTTTGCCACAACTTTTCGTAAAAATGGCGTTATCAAATAAAGCGACAATATCATATAAATATACCACAAATGATAGTAAATTTTCCCTTGAAAAAAGTTTGAAAAAAAATTATGATAACTTTCTTTCTGAAAAAAAATTGAAATCATAGTCTTATAAGTTGATTTTCTAAAAAAAACTGAAAATAATTCATTATCTTTAACATCTTTAAAAATTATTGTAAATATAAAAAAAATAACAGAATATACAAAAAACTTGGGCAGAATTTTTGCAAATCTTTTTTTAAAAAATATTTTCACATCCTCATCTTTTCTCAACAGAAAAAATCCACTAACCATAACAAATATCGGCACACACATTCTGCTAAATGAATCTGCAATATTTGCCATCATCCATCTATTTCCAGATATTTTCCCATAATTATATAACTCACTTGCAACAATATGAATAAATAAAACCATACTAATTGCAGTACATTTTAAAATATCAAAATTAAAAAATCTGTCCTTATTTTTTTCCATTCTATAAATCTCCAAATTTCTCAGATTCTTTCAATAAAACATAATTAATTTTACCATAGTTTAAGGTAATTTTCAATTGGTTTTACCTTTGCAGTTTTTATGTAAAAATGAATTTAAAAATAATAATTATTCTATTCGAATCCTAAATTTATTTAATTTTGACAGCCTAATAAAAATTCTTACTTTTTACATAGAATTTACTTTATTTTGATATTAAAAATTTGCATTTTGAATAAATATGGGTATAATTTTATTAGATGATTTGTAAGTCAAAATATTTGAGGAGGAAATAAATATGAGAATAAAATTAAACAATGTTTCTGAAACTATGCTTATTACTTTGTATATGCGGGCAACCGATGCTAAAAGCGAAAAACCGATTTTGAATGACAAAAAATCTGAAGAAATAATTTCACAGATAGATTATGATTTTTCAAAATTTAAACATGCATGGGCTTCCTACTATGGTGTGCTTTCACGTGCAAAAATGATGGATAATGAAGTAAAAAAATTTATGGAAAAATATCCTGATTGTGTGATTGTGTCAATTGGCTGTGGACTAGACACTAGATTTTTACGAATAGATAACGGAAAAATAAGATGGTACAATCTTGACTTGCCAGAAGTTATTGAAAAACGAAAATTATTTTTTGAACCTAATGAACGAGTTACAGATATTGCAAAATCCGCATTTGATTCAGCGTGGGTAAAAGATATTAAGCTGGAAGGAAAAAAATTACTTATTATTTCAGAAGGTGTATTAATGTATTTTGAAGAACAGCAAATTAAACAGTTCTTGGAAATATTGACTGATAATTTTGATTCTTTTGAAGCACAGTTTGACTTGCTCTATAAAGGAACTATTAAAATGAGCAAAAAACATGATACCTTAAAAAATATGAAAGTAAAATTTAGTTGGGGCGTGAAAGATGGAAGCGAAGTTGTAAAATTGAATCCAAAATTAAAGCAAACTGGACTTATTAATTTTACTGATGAAATGAAACATCATCTTCCTGGCTGGAAAAAATTGTTTATTCCATTCTTTTACATTTTTAATAACAGACTTGGAATTTATACTTTTGGAAAATAGAATTATTCTATTTTCTTTAATAAAGGAATGGAGGAATTATTATGAAAGAATTGAAATACTTGCTAAGTTTATCTGGTAAACATAAGATGAAGTTGATTTTTTCAGCAATATTCAGTATAATCGGTACAACATTGTCTGCTGTGCCTTATCTTCTTGTGTATCAGATTGTTTTGGAGCTTTTTAAGGCGAATATTGATTATTCAAGAATAAAGTTCTGTGTTTTTATTGCGATATTTTTTATAATTGTAAAAATAATTATGCAAATTTTATCAGGGGTATTTTCACATATTGCGGCTTTTTCGATTTTGTATAAAATTCGAATTGATTTGATTGAGCATTTGTCAAAACTGAATATGGGATTTTTTAAGAAAAATATGTCTGGAAAGCTAAAAAAGATTATTAATGAGGATATAGAAAAATTGGAACTTTTTATTGCACATCAGATTCCAGATTTATCTTCAGCTCTTGTAACTCCGATAATATTTTTGGGGATTATGATTTACTTTAACTGGAAATTGACACTTGTTTTATTTATTCCAATTATTTTGAGCATAATGGCACAGGGAAAAATGTTTCAAAGTTATGGAAGTCGTGTTGAACATTATTACACTCTTCTTGCAAACTTAAACG
This sequence comes from Leptotrichia buccalis C-1013-b, assembly GCF_000023905.1. Classification (NCBI taxonomy): domain Bacteria; kingdom Fusobacteriati; phylum Fusobacteriota; class Fusobacteriia; order Fusobacteriales; family Leptotrichiaceae; genus Leptotrichia; species Leptotrichia buccalis. The sequence goes on from NC_013192.1 coordinate 1,466,696, forward strand.
CTACTATTATGGAATACATAAATGCAATGAACGTTATGAAAGCATTTAATCTTACTGCTAAATCATTCAAGGATTATCGGGATATTACTCAGGAATATGCAGATTACTGGATTGAGCTTACAGAACTAAGTGTGCCGTTTTACTCGATTTTTCTCTGTCTAACTGATTCGGGCCTGCTTTTCATTATTCCAGTTGGTGGACTTATGCTGTTTCATAATCAAATTTCAGTATCTGTGTATATTTTATTTATTTTGATGAGTACAATTTTTTTAAGCTCATTAAAGGCATTATTTGACTTGGCACACCATCTTTCAGCATTAACTAAAGGACTAGGGAAGATTATGGAAATTAATGGGGAACAGGAGCAAAAATCGGGAAGTGTAAATTTTCCTTCTAATTTTTCAGGTTTTATAAAATATGAAAATGTAAATTTTGCATATAAAAATAAAAATGTTATAAATGACTTTTCCTTGGAAATAAAGGCTGAAACTTCAACTGCACTTGTAGGGCCTTCTGGCTCAGGAAAAACAACGATAGGACTTCTGCTTGGAAGATTCTGGGATATAAATAGCGGGAAAATAACGATTGATGGAACTGATATTAAGGATTTTGCTTACACAGGATTGGCTGACAATGTTTCGTTTGTTTTTCAGGATACATTTATGCTTCACGATACTATTTTTGAGAATATAAGAATGGGAAAGGATTATTCGCTGGAAGAAGTGGAAAATGCTGCAAAAAAGGCACAAATTCACGATTTTATAATATCCTTACCTCAAAAATATGAAACTGTGATTGGAGAAGGCGGGATTAAATTAAGCGGTGGGGAAAAACAGAGAATTTCAATAGCTCGTGCCATTTTAAAAAATTCTCCAATTATCGTTCTGGATGAAGTTACTTCCTACTCCGACATTGAAAACGAAGCCAAGATTCAGGAGGCTTTGCGTACTTTATTAAAAGGAAAAACTGCCATTATCATTGCTCACAGGCTTTACACAATAAAAAATGCCGATAATATCGTTGTAATGAATAAAGGACGTATTACCGAGCAAGGTACTCACAAGAAGCTTCTGCAAAATAAATCTGAATACTGGTATTTATGGAATTTATATAGCGATAATGATTTGATGGAAAATAAGGAAATCTAGGGGGTGCAGATAATGATTAACGATATTAGAAATATAAAAACTCTTGCTGGAAATAAATATAAAAATCTTAAAAAGCCAATATTTTTTCTAACAATAGATTCTATATTTTATATGATGAACTATGCAATGTTTTATTTTACAATTATTGATTTGATGAATAATAATTTTACGATGAAAAAGTTGATAATCTATACTTTTATTATGATTTTTGCAATCATTTGCAGATTTGTATTAAATCGTATTGGATATATTGGAATTCAAAGTGAAGGGGCTAAAATTATTCAGGATTTGAGAATCAGGATGGGGGATCATTTGAGAAACTTGAATCTGGGATACTTTAACAGTCATAACATTGGGAACATTATTAATATTATGACAAATGATTTACAGGATTTTGAGCAGGTTATAACTCACAGCACATCAGAAATTATAAAGTTATCCATACTGACAATTTATCTTCTGTTAATTATATTTACAATTTCTCCCCTACTTGCCATACTACAACTAATAATCTCGCTGACTGGATTAATATTTGTCATTCTGGGAACGAAAAAAGGTGCAAAAATAGCATTGAAAAAAAAGCATACTATGGATAATGTTGTTTCACGTATGGTGGAATATATCGCTGGAATGGAACTTTTTAAAGCATATAATCTGACTGGGGAAAAATTCAAAAGACTAAAGGACAGCTTTAATGATTTGAAAAGGGAAAGTATAAATACTGAAATTGCTCTTGCCCCCTATGTTATGATTTTTCAGCTTATTACGGATATTTCCTTTGCCTTGCTTCTGCTTGTGTCTACACAACTTTTTATGGCTTCTTCTATTAATAAAGTTGAATTTTTTTCATACATAATTATTGGGCTTTCACTTTCAAACGTGCTAAAATCCTTTTCGACACAATATACTTTTATCCAATACTTGAAACTTGCCACAGATAAACTGATAAATGTGCATAATGAAAAGGAAATTTCCTATGAACTTGAAAAAGTTACTTTACCAAATTACAATATAAAATTCCAGAATGTAAGTTTTTCTTATGAAAAAGATACTCCTGTTCTAAAAAACATCACTTTTGAAGCAAAACAGGGGACAAAAACTGCCCTAGTCGGCTCGTCAGGCTCTGGAAAAACAACTGTTACCAGCCTTATTGCAAGATTCTGGGACTGCCAGTCTGGCGAAATTACCATTGGTGGAATAAATATCCAAAAAATATATCCTGAAGAGCTGCTTACAAATATAAGCATGATTTTTCAAGATGTCTACTTGGTAAATGACACTTTTGAAAATAATATAAGGCTTGGAAAACCAAAGGCTACAAGGGAAGAAGTAATAAATGCGGCTAAAAATGCCAATTGCCACGATTTTATAATGGAAAGCGAAAATGGATACGACACTATAATTGGAGAAGGGGGCTCTACTTTATCTGGTGGAGAAAAACAGAGAATTTCAATCGCAAGAGCTTTATTAAAAGATACCCCAATTATCCTAGTCGATGAAGCCACAGCCTCACTTGATGCCGACAACGAACACGAAATAAGAAAATCACTAAGTATTCTTACAAAACACAAGACTGTAATTACAATCGCTCATAAACTCAACACAATAAAGGATTATGACAAAATTATAGTTATGTCCAACGGAATAATCGAAGAAATTGGAAATCATGAGCAGCTTATGGAAAATAAAAGGCGATATTACAAAATGTATACTGAAATGGAAAAGGCACAATCAGAATTTGAATTAATTTAATATAAAATATACCCAATCTTGAATTTTTCGATCAAAAATTTGGGTATATTTTTATTGTAGACTATTCCCCGTTTAAAAAGCGAAAATTATATTTTAATTATTTAGCAATATTAGGCTTTTATCCATTGCTAAAAAATTCGTTGTTTGAATGGGATTTAGTATTAATCACTAATCTGCAACAACGGATCCTTCTTCGTAACTTCAACTACCAATTTATGCAGCCCAATCAATGCTATCAAATTTGGAATTACCATAAGCCCATTAAACATATCAGCCAATTCCCACACTAATTCTACTTTTTGAAGCGAGCCTGCAACTATACAAATCATTACTAGACTTCTATAAACATTTAACGCTTTCTTTCCAAATAAATATTTTACATTGGCTTCCCCAAAAAAGTACCAGCCAATTATTGTAGAAAATGCGAAAAAGAATAATGCAACTGCAACAAAAATCACTCCAAAATGCCCTAATACTGCCTGAAATGCCTGCTGGGTCAATGAAATTCCTGTTCCTGTTGCTCTTCCATCTGCAATTAAAATTACTAATGCTGATAATGTCAAAATCACAAACGTGTCAATGAAAACTGTAACAATAGCCACGTGTCCTTGATCTTCAGGATTTTTTACTTTTGCAATTGCATGTGCATGTGGTGTTGATCCCATTCCAGCCTCATTTGAAAACAATCCTCTTGCCACTCCAAATCTTATTGCCTTTCGCATTCCAGCTCCTGCAAATCCACCTAGAACAGCTTTTGTAGAAAAAGCATTTACAAAAATTGCCTTAAATGCCAAAGCTGCATTTCCAATATTTAATACAATAATAACCAAACATATTGCAACATATAAAACCGCCATAATTGGCACAACTTTCTCAGTAACTGAAGCAATTCTTTTTACCCCTCCGAAAAATATAAATCCAGATAAGATTGCTAAAAATAATCCTGTTACCACTGTTGGCACATGAAACGCATTATGAAAGGCATCTCCAACTGAATTTGCTTGAACCGCATTTCCCATAAATCCAAGCGAAAGAATACAGGCAACTGAAAAAAATCCAGCTAGAAATTTAGCGGCTTTTCCACCATTAAATAAAGTTTCAATATAATAAGCAGGTCCTCCTGTCATTTCATCGTCTTTTTTTTGTTTAAAAATCTGGCTTAATACCGCTTCTGAATAAATAGTTGCCATTCCAAAAAATGCACTTAACCACATCCAGAATATAGCTCCAGGTCCTCCAGATACAATCGCTGTTGCAGCTCCTGCAAGATTCCCTGTTCCAACTTGTGCCGCAATAGCTGTTGCCAAAGCCTGAAACGACGACATTCCATTATTATCCGCCTTTTCTCCACTCAAATCAAACCCGCTCGTCAACTGCTTCAAACCGCTTTTAAACTCCCTAACCTGAATAAATTTTAACCGAAAAGTATAAAATATACCTGTTCCAACTAATAAAACAATTAAAATAACTCCCCAAAAAAATCCATTAAAATTCTTGATAATTTCTAACATTTAAGTTTTTCTCCTTCGTTTTTTATTTTCTGAATTTTAAAATGAATAGAAAAGTTTAAAGCATTTGAATACAAGATTTGATTATAAATTAACTAAAAAAAGGCTGTCTTTTACTTAAGATAAAGTTAAAACAACCTCTTTAGATTTCTTTTGTATAAAAAAAGAAATATAAAATCTACAATTTTATATGTATATTCTCTGTTCTTTTACCTGAGAGTTTAGGGAATTAAAATTCCTTTGCTCCTTCGGTGCTGTCACTTAAGACAGTCTCTCCAGAGGCTCGTCCACTATGAGTCCTTTTACCTGAAAGATTCGCTTCTTCGGTGTTTTAATTTCATCAAAATTGTTTAATGAAATCAAAATCTCTCCTCATACCTTCATCCAATTTATTCATTTTTTATATGTTATCATATTTTTCCTATTATGTCAAAAATATTTTTCTTGCCATATTCTAAGTTAATTCAATTATATTTAGATTATTTTCTAATTTTTCAAATATCTTTTAATTTTAAAATTTAAAATTATTCTTTTTAACTAATCCACTTTCACTTTCGCTAAATCAGGATATACTCCCTCAATAAAAAATTTAAAATCTTTATCAACATTGATAACATACCATTGATTTTCATCTTCAAATGCAATTGATTTTCCCTTTGTTTCTACTGTCCGACCATTAACTTTCATTAAAGCAGTTGTTGGAATAATAGCATACTTTCTTCCTGTTTCAGTTTTTCCAACCTTGGCATTTTCAATATCATAATTATTTTTAATAATTTTCATTCCACTTGTTAAATTATCAAACGCTTTTTTTGTCATTTCTCTTAATCGTTCCATCGACATTGAAACTTTATCAGATTGATATTTCAAATATTTTTCTGGAACTTCATTCATACTCGCTGTCAAATCTCCAGCTTCCAATGCTTTTGAAACTTTATCAAGTCTTTCCTTAATTTCAGGTTTTACCTTATTCCAAGCCTCCTGTAGCAACTCATTCTGTACCTGTTCTAAATTTTTACAAATCTTTTCTTCATATTTCTCTTTACATTTTGCAACTGTTTCCTTCAACAATTTATTATCTTTTTTCAAATTTTCAGTGCTGTATTTATCTTCACAGGCTGTTAAAACTGCTATTGAAGTTATGACTAGAAATAATAATTTTAGCTTTTTCATTTTTTTCTCCAAATTAATTCTTTTAGATTATTTTTCTTTTATTTTAACTAAATCTGGATATACGTCCTTTAATAATATCATTTGATCTTTGTCATAATTGATAATGTACCATTTTCCCTCATCTTCAAATACCATTATTTCACCAGTATTAGTTAATTTTTTCCCATTGTATAGTGCTGTTACTTTTATTGGAATAATTACATAATTTCTTCCAATTCCAGTTTTTCCTAGTCTAACATTTTCCAAATCATAACTGTTTTCAACAATTTTTAATTCTTTTACCATCTTAGACATCATTTCTACTATTAACTCTTTAGCTTTAGCAGTTGATATTGAAAATTTATTTGCTAAATATTTTAATATTTTATCTGGCATTTCATCAAAACTTTGCTTGTAATTTCCTGCTATAGTCTCTTTTGAAAGTTTGTCCAATCGAATTTTAATTTCAGGTTTTATTCTATTCCAAGTTTCTTGTGAAGTTTCATTTTTTTTATTTATTTGTCCAGAAATTTTGTTATTTTTTCTTAGATTTGTATTTACATCTTTACTTCTTGGTGACGCAAAAATTGTCATTGAAACTATTATTAATAGTATTACTATTTTTTTCATCTATCCTCCCAAATTTACTTTTTTATATTATAATCTTAGTTTTTAAAATTTTCAAGATTTTATTTAATTTCTTCGTAAAAGATTTTTGATTAATAATATTTTATTTTCTCCTTAATTAGAATGAATCAAAATCTATTTTCTCAATAATTTATTTTCCAAAAATTTCAATGCCTTATCGACATCTGCCTCTTTTCCTTCCTCAGATACGTATTCAATATATTTTACATTATTATTTTCATCCACTATCATCAATGCTCTTGTTAAAAGTCCTTTTTCTTTTATGAAAAATCCATTTTGAATACCAAATTGATGATATTTAAAGTCAGAAACTGCTTTTAATCCATTAATTTCATTGGCTGTACAGAATCTTTCCTGAGCAAATGGAGTATCAACTGTCACAGAGTAAAATTTCACATTTGTGTGAGTTTTGGCAGCTTCATTTAACTGTTTTGTCTGCAGTGAACAAACTTTTGTATCAAGCGATGGTGCTGTATAGATTACTTTTATATTTTTATCTTCAAAAATATTTTTTTCTTCCAATTTCGTATTTATAACTAAAGGCACTTCCTTTATTTTATCTCCAACTTTTAATTCTTTTCCAACAATTGTTATGGGAACTTTTCCCATTGTGATTTTTAAATTATTATCAGCTTTCAAAGTGTCTAAATATTGTGTATATTCAGCATTTTGTCCCGCCTGTCCTATTTCATTTTGTGTTTTGGGCTTATTTCCACAGGCAGCTAAAACTACTGCAGCTATTCCTAATAATAATATTTTTTTCATTTATTTCCTTCTTTCATAATTTATCTATTGCTTTTAAAAATCTAAATTGTATAATTTTTGCAATTTTAATTTAAACTATTTTTATCTAATTTTATCATTTCTATTTTGATACTTCTCTAATTAAACTCGGATTATACAATAAACTTTCATTTTTTCTTACTTCTTCAAAAGTATATGTTTTTAAAATTTTTCCATTTTCAAAAACACATTCCATTACGGAATCTTCATGATATTGATTTTCAGGTAAATCTGAAATATTTACTGTTTCAAATTCTCCATTTTTATTCTTTATCAAGTCAAGCCGTCCTTTTTTACTGACTTTTCCTTTATCTGTAACAGGATTTTTGTAAACATCTCTAACTTCATTTCCAATTTTTATACAGCTGCATTTCATGGCAAATTTATGAGTATCCCTGTTAATGCTAGATTTTTCATTTCCTTGCAAAAGTGAGCCTCCACAGCCTAAAGTAACATTTTCAGCAGAATATTTATTATCTTTTAAAGATTTATAAATATCCCAGATTGTATCTTCATTAATTCCATCACCTTGTAAAATACGAACTTTGTTAATTACTTTATATCCTTTGGAGTTTATAGTATAGCCAAAATTCTTTTCCAGACTTTCAAGTGCAAATAGAATATTTGTAATCGCATCTCCACTATCTGGACGTATTGTAACCATTCCATCTCTTGCCAATATTTTTTCACGTAAATCTTTTCCGATAATATTTTCTACCGCATTAAAAAAATTATAGCTGTCAAGAACGATTGAAACAATTCCTTTTGGAAATTTATCAAGCATATTTTCGTATGCCTCTTTTTCAAATTTTTGAGTCCATGAAGTCATTGTGCTATGTTCAGAAGCAGGCACGCTGTAAGCGGCTATTTTTTCATTATAATATTTACGGGCAAAAACAAGTGCATTTAAAGTATCCGTTCCATAAAAATTGGTAAGATGAGCCATTCCTCCAATTCCCGCACTTTCCTCGCTGGAAACACCACGATAACCAAAATCATGCAATTTAAACTTCAATTCTGACTCCACATTATCACTTGTTTCTTCTAAAAAGTGTTTTATAATCTGTTTTGCCTTGTATGAAAATGTCGCAACTGTAATTGGATACCATACTTTTAACAGCAATGTTTCCACCCAGCCTACAATCCAAGGTACATTTTTGTCAGTTGATTCAACTGTAACCAGCACATTATGATTTTTTACAACACTGCCTTCTGGCACAGTTCTAATTCTAAGTGGCAATTTTCCATCCAGTTTTTCTACAATATACCTCCATCCCTCTTCAAAAAACGGCAATCCATGCAATTCGCAAATTTCCTTAGCCTCATCTATCATTTCATTTGTAATTTTTTTTGTTAAATATTCCATTAAGTAATATTGCAATCCAAAAAATTTTACATATCCGTATAAGCCACCACGACTTTCGATATAATCGTGCATATACGTCATATTTTCTGGATATTGAAATGGATGTGTAATTTTATAAGAATCTGTCGATAGTATTAAATTTTTCATTTTTGTTTTGTATGATAATTACAAGTTATGTAAAAACCATACTCTCCTTCCCTATACTTTTTTATTTGTATATTCAATTATAACTCTTTTCCCTTTGAAAATATGCAAAAAATACAGTAAAACCTCTTTGAATTAAACAAAAAGATTTTTACTATAATAAGTTTTTTTTATTTTTCTAAAATTTTATCCGCCAAAACCAACGCTATTTTCTTTTCTCCAACCATAAATTCCACAATCATGCTTTTCATATCCACTTTTTTTATTTTCCCACGTCCAAATTTTTTGTGATTAACCACATCCCCAACTTTATATTTAGAATTAACATTTGAAGTTGTTTGAGAACCTGATTTTTTACCAAATGTTCCCAACTTATCTTTAGAAAATGGATTAAAGTTTTCTATTTTCGGTGTAAAACTTCTTGGAGCTGAAGATTGTCCTTTTAGGCTTGCGTATTTTCCGCCCACATATTCCAGATTGTCTTGCTTCATTTCATAGATAAATCTTGATGGACGACGTAAATTGTCATCTTTTCCCCAAATTTTTCTTGATGAAGAATAAGAAATAAACAGTTCTTTTTTAGCACGAGTTATCGCTACATAGCAAAGCCTACGCTCTTCTTCCAGCTCTTCTTCAGGAGAATCAAAAGAAATTGACGGAAATAGCCCATCTTCCATTCCCGCAAGAAAGACATAGTCAAATTCTAGTCCTTTCGAGCTGTGAATTGTCATAAGTTTTACATAATTTTCATCATCTTCCATTTCATCGGTTGACGAACTTAAAGAAATCATATCAAGATATTCATTTAAACTCATATTAGGATTTTGTTTTTCAAGTTCTATAATACTATTTAACAATTCTTCGATATTTTTAACTCTATCTTCTTTATTATCTTCAATCGAGTCAATATAACGAGTTCTAATTAATATTTCATCAAATATTTCCTTAATTGACATTTCTTCAAGACTTGAGTAAATGCCTTGCATTAAATTGTAAAATTCCTTTAATGCCAGCTTTGTAGCTGCTCTTACTGGAATTTCATCAATGTAGTGAAGTGCTTCAAGCATGGAAATATTTTTTTCATTTGCAACTTCCTGTATTTTTTCCAGCGTCTTTTCTCCAACAGAACGTTTTGGAACATTAATTATACGATAAAAATTATGATTATCATTTTTATTATTTAAAAGACTTAAATATGCCAAAATATCCTTTATTTCCTTACGTTGAAAGAACTGCATCCCACCGTAAATTTTATATGGAATATTTGCCGACAGCAGTTTTTCCTCCAGCACCCTTGACTGTGCATTCGTTCTGTACAAAATCGTCATATCCTTATAATCGGCACCATCTCTTTTCTTTTTCTTCATCTCTGTCACAATAAAATCTGCTTCATCATAAACAGTCATTGCATTATAAATCTTGATTTTTTCCCCATCTGAGCCATCTGTCCAAAGTGTTTTCCCTTTTGAACTTTTATTATTTTTAATAAGCTCATTTGCTGTATCCAGTATTTTTTTTGTAGAACGGTAATTTCTTTCCAATTTTACCGTAAATGCTTCCTTGTAATCTCTTTCAAAATTCAGAATGTTATTAATATTTGCCCCACGAAACGCATAAATACTCTGATCCTCATCTCCTACGACACAGATGTTTCGATATTTTGCTGCAATCATATTAATCATTTCATACTGAATATCATTGGTATCCTGATACTCGTCCACCACAATATACTTATACCTTTCCTGTATTCTTTCCAGCACAAAAGTATCATCCAGTAATTTTCTCGCATTCAAAAGCAAATCCGAAAAATCCATCGCATTATTTGCCTTCAAAACTTCATCATACTTCTGATAAATCTCTCCAAAAAGCCTGTTTGCAGGAATTCTCATATCAATTTCACGTTCAAGCTCCTTAATTCCTATCCCCTGTTCCTTCAATTTACTGATTCTATTTGCAAGTTTTCCCGGCTGAACATTGTCATTATCCTTAATTCCCATTTCTTTTTTTATTTTTGTAATAATCGACTTCTGATCATCCACATCATAAATATTAAAATTTCGTCCATATCCAATTCTTTCAGAATAAGTTTTAAGCAATCTTACCGAAAATGAGTGAAATGTAGAAACTACAAGATTATTTGCCTCATGTCCAATAAGTGCCGCAGCCCTTTCCTTCATCTCTCTTGCCGCCTTATTCGTAAAAGTAAGTGCCAAAATATTAAGCGGCGAAATCCCTATTTCTTTTACCATGTGTGCAATTCTATAAGTAACTGTCCGTGTTTTACCGCTTCCCGCTCCAGCCAGTATCAATACAGGCCCTTCTATTTTTTCCGCAGCTTTTCTCTGCTCTTCGTTTAATTCATCTAAAATACTGCTCATATTTCTCCTTTTTTCTCATTATTTTTTACAATTCTCTATATTTAACTTCCGTTATTTTCGATATTTTCTCAATAACACCATTTTCTTCCTTTTCTTCCCCAGCGTGACTACTCCCATTCTTATAGACAATTTCCTTCAAGTTCAAGTCCGATTTTTTTAGCAGATCCACTGTTAATAAAATCTGATTAAGTACACCTTTTTTATTTTTTGAAACAATAATTACTTCCGAATTTTTTCTAAATTCACACATAAAGTCCAGAATACTGTAGCTTCCTTCTAGCTTTAACAAAAGTCCGCCAGTAATTCTGACAAAAATATAGTCATTTTCAACTAATGCCAAATTTATTTTTTCACGCAATTTTATTAAATCACTTTTTTCATTTTCATCCATCTGACCTTTTATAACAATACTTTCTTTTTTTTTCTTGTCAACTAGCTGTTCTTCATACATTTTTTCAACAAACTTCTTACCAACGTTAATTTCAGTTCCGACTATAAAATATATTTTCCCTTTTTTATCAGTTCTATGTCTCACAATGTGATGTCTTCGGCATCTTGCCTCGTAATTTTCATTTGCACCAACCATAACCAATGGATCGTCATAATACGCAGGCTCTCCATTTATAAGACGCTGGCTCGCATAAGCAGGCTTTCCACAGACTGTACAAATTGCATGCAGCTTGTCAACTTGATCAGCAATGCTCATCAGTTCTGGCACAGGCTCGTAAGGTTCAGCTCTAAAGCTCATATCCAGCCCAGCGACAATTATCCTTTTCCCATATTCGACATATTTTTTACAAAAATCAACAACTTTTTCTCCAAAAAACTGTATTTCATCAATTCCAATCACTTCTGCATCAATGTTTTTTGCCATAATTTCTTCCATTTGGGAAACATCGCTCACAGGATAAGCCCTAAAACTGTTATTCCCATGTGAAAACGCTCCATTTTCACCATATCTGTTATCGATGGCATGCTTAAATGCCACTATTTTCTGCTTTGCATACTCAGCCCTTCTAAGTCTTCTTATAAGTTCCTCGCTTTTCCCTGAAAACATACTTCCAGTAACAACTTCCAATGTTCCAATTTTAGAATTTTGTATCATTTTATCTATTCCTTTTTTTAATTTTTTTTATATTTAAAGTGTAATTTACGTTTTAAAAAGGGGCTTTTTGCCCCTCATATATTTTTTAATTTTTATTTTGTCTAAATGAATCAAACATATTTTTTGCATTACTGTATAAAACCTTGACTTCATAAGGTTTTACGTTAATTTGAATTTTTTTATCAGAAATTGCATAATTTTCCTTTAAATTTAGCTGATTTCTATAAAATCCAAATAATTTTGGCACTTGCAATGATAATGGGTATTCATCTGCACCATTATTTACAACAATTATCATTGATTCATTTCCAGCTGAAATTTCATAGGAAATAAAGTCCGTATTTGGTCTTGCAGGCGTGAAATCACGTCCCTGATACAGTTTTGCACGTCTGTTCTGGTCAGCTAAATAGGCTGTTATTTCTGAATCAACACGTCCTTTTGTTTTGGGATCGCTATAAACTTCTAGGATTCTTAATTTCCCATTTTTAAATAAATTTTTATGTTCTTTTCTTATTTTCAGTAATGCCCTATAATGATTTTCAATATCAGAATTGCTATTTACAGGATACAAAATCCATTTTTGAACTTCATTCACTTCAACAGAATTAGGAAAACTTCTAAGTCTGTTCATATATTTGCTGATATTGTCAGTTTCTGGTTCATAAGGCTCGTAATCTTCCCACAGCATTGGTTTTCTGTTTCTTGGAGAATCCGCTCCCCACATTCCTTTTTCATCTCCATAATAGATAATTGGTGTGGCAGGTAGCATCATTTGCATTGAAACTACTCTTTTTACCTTATTTACTGCTGTTCCATCATATAAATCAGGTCTTATGTTCAAGTATCCTTGATCTGACTGATTATTTCTGTCATAAACTCTGTTTGGATTTATCATTCCGCTAAAAATTCTATCTGTATCAAGCGAGCCTATAAACACTTGCGTCATATTAAAACGAGCACTTGAATATCTATTGTAGATTTCATTTAATTTTGTTGCAAATTCTACTCCGTCAATACGGTAATTTGGATTAGTATTTACCGTATATTTTATAATATTATTAACAATGTTGTAATCTGCACCACTGTCATAAACTCCATCTTCAATATCTTTTGTAATATTATTTGAAACTTCTCCTGTAATTAACAAATCAGGCTTATATTTTTTCAAATTTTCAGTAATACTTGCGATGTATTCCTTATTCTTATTATCATAATAAACATAACGGATTCCATCAATTCCATCATCATATATTTCCTGTTTAAATTTCTCATCAGGTCCTAAAACCCATTTTTTCATTGAATTTTCAAAATAATTTCTAACTTCTGGATTGCTTAAATCTAACACAGTATCTTTCATATACCAGTTTGAAAATTCCTTATTATTTATGGCAAAAAATCTACTAGAAGTAATATCTGGAGCTACTTCCAGAACTACTTTCAGACCTTTCTGGTGAGCTATTTTCACAAGGCTTGCCAATTGCAAATCGGAATCTGTCCAGACCCACGTTCTTGTATCTCGCAAATCTTCATCAAGTAAGTTTTTATCAGTTTCAGGATTGAAAATAAGTAAATTTAATTCCATATCTCCATTATTATTGTGAACTTTTGCCTGTATATCAAGTCCTTTTACTGTTCCAGTCTGTTCCATACTTCCAAAATACGGGTCAACGTGATTAAAATAAATCGTATCGTATTTATGATTTGAAAGCGAATAAAATGGTGATGACAAAATTATATATTCTACACCTAAATCTTTAATATAATCTAATTTTTCAATAACTCCCTCCAAATCTCCACCGTAATAACGTGTATAATTCTGCATATCATTTAATGTATTTTCTTCCCATTCACTTTTTTCCTCATAGTTACTGTTCCATTCGTTTAATGAAAACTGTGGCTTTTCGTTTCCACCCCAATATGCCATAACCAATTCCCTTTTAGATGTTCCTGAACGTATTTCTCCAGACGGCTCTGAAAAGTCATCTGTCCCAAATTCATTAAAAATCGCATCATTATCAACATCGCCATTTCTAAATGAATCAATATAAATCTGGTATCCGACAGAACCTTTTGCCCATTCAGGAATATGCGTCAACTTAGTAGGGCGTGAATATTCAAATTTATTTACATTTTTAGGATCTTTTGAAATATTTCGTCCCATATAGTATCTTGTCTTGTCATCCGTAAGGACAAAATAGTAGCTTGAAATGCTATTTGGAACTTCTGCCATAAAGATTTCATTTCCACCATAATTTCCTATTCCACGCATCATTTTTTTTCCGCCATTGTAAACAACTTCTGCAGAATAAACGTCATTATTTTTCGTTCTTAACATAATTTTTACATTATTCCCGTCAGCTACTCTGTATTCAGAATCTTCCTTATGAACCAGTGAATTTAAATCAATGACTCCATCATTTCTTTGACTGTATTTAATTGATTCATTTGATTTTACAGCATCTTCTATTTCATTACTAACACTATTTTCTTCTTCAGTTTTGTTTTTCAAAGTATTTTCTTTTTTTGCACTAATTAAATAATTTTCATAATTTTCTGGATTATCATTATTTTTTTGTAATTCTTCATTCTGTCCAGAAAATGAAACAATTGAACCTATTAAAAACAGTAAAACTTTCAGTTTTAATTTAAATAAACTCATATTTCTCCTCTATTCACTTTAATTTCCCTAGCTGCAGCCAGACAAAAAACAGTTATTTTTATATTACTAATTTTTTATTTATTATACTATTTTCAAAATTTTTATTTTCATTTTTATTCGCAAACTGCTCTAAAATGCTATTTTTTATTTCTCTAAGTGTAGCTCCTGTCGTTACAATATCATCAAGTATCAAAATATTTTTACCTCTAAAATCAACATTTCCAGAAATTCTAAAAGCACCTTTTATATTTTTATTTCTTTCCTCTTCATCCAAAATTTCAGCCATTTTTTTCGTATTTTTAACTCGCTCAATTTGAACATAATTTACTTTCAGACAATTTAAAATTTCGTCAACCTGATTATACCCTCTCTCATTTTTCCTTTTTCTGCTGACAGGCACGTTTACAACAATATCAATCTTTTCTCTTTTTAAAATATAATAAAATTCATCCTTTATTAATTCAGCAATTAATTTTGCCATAATTTTTTTTCGATTGTATTTATATGAAAAAATAAGTTTCTTAAATTCTTTATTGTAATCCCAAACATAATAAATATTGTTTAATTTTCGTAATTTTTTTAGACTTTTCAGAATATTTTTCGTATCTTTCGATACAATGCCGTACTCAACTAACTCCTCCCCAGAAATTATATCCCGATTTCTAAATAAAACACTCTTAAAATTAAATATTATTTTAGTAAAAATTTTAGCAACTCTCGACTGGATCTTCAACTTTTTGAATTATTTTAGTTGAGTACATTTCTGTATAACCACAATTTTTACATATTTTCAAATAAAATGTATCAATTGCAATTTTTGTTCCGACTACTTTCTTTGTTGGAATTGCCACTTTTTTTATTTCAAATATTTCTGCTCCACATTTACAGCATTTTTCATCATTTCTCATAAAACCACCTCAAAACGCATTCTTTAACCACTCAATTTTATCAAAGCCCCTATTTAACCCAATAATATCATATCTCACATTCTTATCCCAATTTTTTTTCAAAAGATAAATCTGCGAACTGGCAAGAATCTTATTCTGCTTCTCCTCCGTCACCATCTCAATCGCCGATCCAAAAAAATCATTCTTCCGATATTTGACCTCCACAAACACCAGCGTCTGACTCTTTTTTTCAAAAAAAATCAAGTCAATCTCCCCAAATCTAGTATAAAAATTACTCTCAACAAACGTAAGTCCCTGCAAAATCAAATATTCTTTCGCCATATTCTCATACTTAAACCCAATTTCCCTTTTATTCATACTATTTCTCGTCCCATCCCCTTTTTTTATATTGTATCATAAATATCTATATTTATTCTTTTAATTTTATATTATATGATACCAATTTTTCACTTATTTTTCAAGACTGGAAAATTTTTCTTCTTTTTTTATTTAAATTTATTTAATCATATAAAAACACTTTTGTTGCTATATTATTCAAATTTAATGAATTATATAATAATCCTTTTTCCTCTAATATTTTTTTGGCTAACTCTTTTATTTTTTTATCATTCCCTTTTTTCTGATAATAACCCATCATTCCTAATATTGCTTCCGCATTCTTCTGTTCAATGCCTCTTAAAAATAGTTCTTTAGCTTTTTCTTCATTACCTTCGGATATTTCTAACATTCCTAATGTACTTGCTGATTGTGAATTTCCTGCATTTATTCCTGCTTGATACCATTTTTTTGCTTCTAATTTATTATTTTTCTCTTCATAAACATTTCCAATCTTATATGCCGCCATTCCCATATTTCCTTTTTTATAAGCGATTTCGTAATACTTCATAGCTTCTGAATTATTGTCTAAAAATTTATACATATTTCCTAGAAAATAGTATCCTTCAAATCCATACTCTAATAATTTTTCATATTTTTTCTTTGC
Source organism: Leptotrichia buccalis C-1013-b (assembly GCF_000023905.1). Taxonomy (NCBI): domain Bacteria; kingdom Fusobacteriati; phylum Fusobacteriota; class Fusobacteriia; order Fusobacteriales; family Leptotrichiaceae; genus Leptotrichia; species Leptotrichia buccalis. The sequence continues at coordinate 1,483,229 of NC_013192.1, forward strand.
TTCTTCGTATTTATTTATTCTTATCAAGGAATCTGCTTCATCAATTAATTCAAATTTTTTATTTTCATTCTTATTTCCTAACATCAAGTCTATTTTTAACATTATTTCATCATCTATTCCATTCATTTTATTTTTTCCAAACATTTTTTCCTTTAAGCTATGAATCTTACTCTTATTTCTTTCTCTATAATAAATCGTCATAAGATAATATATTCCTTCAGCATCATTTCCATCTTCCACTTTTAACAAATATTTTTTTGCCTCATCAATTTTATTTTCACTTATTAATAATTTCCCCAAATCAATGTTAGAAAATTTATCGCCTTTTTCAATACCTTTTAAATACCATTTTTTCGCCAAATTAAAATTCCCTTTTCTATAAGCAATACTCCCCAATATATATGCTGCTTGAGAATTTCCTTTATCATATGCAATTTTGTATTTCTTTTCACCTTCATTCTTATCAATAAAATTGTAGTATAAATAAGCAATACTTAAATATGCACCATTATCATATTTTTTTGCTTCCTCATAATATTTTTCAGCATTTTTATAATTACCTTCATCTCTTTCTACATCTCCTAACGATATTAATTTCAGATATTTTTTATCCTCATTTTTAACTCTATTTGCGGGTTTAGAGCAACTTATTATAGTAAAACTTAATAACCATAAAAATAAAATAGTTAGTAAATATTTACTATAAAATTTTTTTAATTTCCACAAAATCATAACAGTTCTCCTATTTTCTAAACTTTCTTTTTAAAAAATACTATTTTTTAAGATTTGTATTCTCATTTTATTATTTTCTCTTTTCCCAAAAATTTTTCCTTATCTTTCCACTCTACTCCACTTTCTTCAAATATTTTCTCAATTTCATTTACAAAATTTTCATTTACTTTAAAATTTTCTATTTCCTCATCAATTTTATTTGGATTAATATACCAGACAGAAATATAGTCCATATCATTCTCATATTTTGTTATAAGTTCTCTGTATTTTTCTTTTGGATAAATATAAGGTTCATGAGCATAATCATTTTTTCTGTATTCAAATCTAGTTGCTAATAAATAACAAAATTCTTCTATTGAATTAGAATAAAATTCTTCTAAATTTTTAGTTCCCACTAACATTCTTATTGGAAATTCTTCATGTGGAAATTCAATCATATCACACTTATAAAGTTTGTAAATCATTTCTACAAAAAATATCCAATATTCTTTTGTATCCTTTAATGGTTGCATTTCCTAATGTCATACCGATAAATATCCATTCTCTATCATCGTCTACATCCATAATAAACCATTGTGAAAATTCTTGTAATGCAACTGCTTCCCATTTTTTCATACCTAAATTCCTTTTTAATTCTCATTCAAAATATTTTCTTATAAAAATTCAAACGAAAGTTCACCTTCAAAAAAAATAACATCATCTTTTTTATAAGTCACATCATTTTCAAATTCAACTAAAATTTCTGAATCTGAAATAGATGATTCTAGCAGTAAAGAATCTGAATTTATATGTTTTACCACTCTTACTACAGCTTCTATATGTGGCGATTTTGGAAAAGGCTGTACAGCTCTCAATTCGCTATCCACTTTCAAACTTTCGCATACATATTGCATAAATAATTTTCCTTTGACAATATCTCCTTCTTTAATAAAATTTTTTACATCAAATTCTACAAATGAAACATTCCATTTTTTGTCATTATTTTTTAGTTCTTTTACTACTGCCATATCGTAGTCATATTCAAATGTCCATAACTTCTCTATTAAATATTTTTTCATATGAAACTTTCCACCTTCTTATTTATACTAAATAAATAAAAATCTACTTTTTCTTCTCACTTCCATCCAATATTTTCTTCAAAAACGTCTTCCTATGATACCTACAAGCCCCTTTTTCAAGCAAAATTTCTCTATGTTTCTTAGTTCCATATCCTTTATGTTTCTCAAATTGATACTCAGGAAATTCTTTTGCTATTTCACAAAGCATTCTATCCCTTGTAACCTTTGCCACAATCGAAGCTGTCGCAATAGCTAATGACTTGCTATCTCCCTTCACAATGCATTCCTGCTCTCCTTCATACTCACGAATCAAATGATTGCCATCAACTAGAACTATATCAAATGCTGATTTTTCAGCCACTTGATTAATCGCTCGACGCATTGCTAGAAATGTTGCATTCAAAATATTCATCTCATCAATTTCTTTTTCTGAAGCAATTCCGATTCCCACGATACAATTTTTTTCTATTGCTTCAAACAATCTTTCCCTTTTTTTCTCAGTCAACTTTTTTGAGTCATTAATCTCCTGCAATTCTGGAAAATCCTGAATCACAATTACAGCTCCAGCCACAACTGGTCCCGCCAAAGGACCTCTCCCAGCTTCGTCAACCCCAACAACAATCTTATTATATTTTTCGTCAAATTCCATTAATTCATTTTTTTGGTTTTCTAATTTGTCTTTACACATAAATTTTTCCTCTTTTTTATTATTTTATAAAGTTTCAAATTCCAGTCCACATTTTTTCAATGCTTTTTTAAAATCTTCTGGCAATTTTGCAATAAATTCTAAATTTTCTTCTGTAATCGGATGTTGAAATTCAAGCTTATAGGCATGAAGCATTTGGCGTTTTTCTGTGTCTGTTCTGCCGTAAACACTGTCGCCTAAAATTGGGTATCCTAAATGTTTCATGTGAACTCTTATTTGATGAGTTCTTCCAGTTTCAATATGAACTTTAACAAGCGTAAATTTTTCCGTCTGAGAAATTACTTCGTAATTTGTAATCGCAGTTTTTCCTGAATTTAAGTCATTTATTACAGTCATTTTCTTCCTATCGTTTTTATCACGTCCGATTTGTGTTACAATTCTTCCGCTTTTCTGGTTTAGTTTTCCTTTTAAAATTGCAAGATAAATTTTTTTTACAGTTTTATCGTGAAACATTTGTGACAATTTTAGATGTGCCTTGTCATTTTTGGCGATTATTAAAAGTCCACTTGTGTCCTTGTCTAGCCTATGCACAATGCCAGGACGGATTTCTCCATTTATTCCTGACAAATCTTTGATGTGATACAAAATTGCATTTACAAGCGTTCCCGAATAATGCCCATTTGCAGGATGTACGACAATTCCAGCTTTTTTATTGATAACTGCCAAATCATTGTCCTCGTAAATTATTTCAATATCAATGTTTTCAGGTTTAATTTCAACAGTTTCCAGTTCTGGAATTACAACTTTTATTGTATCATTTTCTTCAATTTTATAAGCAGGCTTTGTCTTTTTTTCATTTACCAAAATATTTTCATCTTTTATAAGCTGTTGAATACGTGTCCGTGTCAACTCGAGCCTTTCCGACAAAAATTTATCAATCCTGCTCCCTGCCTCTTCCTTCAAAACAACAATATTTTCCTCATTTTCACTATTTTCAACATCTATTTCATCTTCAAATTCATTTTCAACTTCATATTTTTCTTTCATAATTATCTATTTTCTTTCTTTTATAATATAATTTTTTATTTCCCAAAATTCTATTCTCTTTTAAAATTTATCCCATCAATGCAATGATTATAAATCAATTCCTTAATTCCACTCGTATCATTAGTTTCATAAAATTTGACAAGCAGTTCCAAAAATTTCTCTTGCTGTTTTATCGGTACAGAAATAATTCCAGCACCATTTTGAATCATCACGTGATTTGCTGTCATCATGCTTGTCCTTTTATTTCCATCATAAAAAAGCTGACTTCTCATTAAATATAGCATTAAATTTATTGCTTTTTCTGTTGCAGAGTTTTCACTTTCCAAAATTTTATTCAAATTATCATTCACTTTTTTCTTATCTGGAATTTCAGGCTCCCAATCTGTTCCACCCATACTTACATCCGAGAATCTCAATTGTCCTGGAAAAGGATTTACATTTGCCTCCCCCATTAGCTGATTAATTTTGCAAATATAGTTTAAATCAAGAGGATATTCAATATTTTCCAAAATAAATTCCCACGAATGTTTTAAATTAACAATGGCATTTATATCCTTAACTTTAATATTCTGAACTCCCAGCCCTTGAAAAATCGTTTCTGTCTGAGGATAAGTCACAGCTATTCCTTCCAGATTTGCCGATTTCCAAATTGAATCCACTATATTTCTTTTCGCAACAAAAATATTCTCCTCCAATGTCATTTTATACTTGTCTTCCATAAAATCACTCTTTTCTAAAAATTTTTCATCAATTTCTTAACTCTCATCATCACATTCCTGAAAAGCGTCCATTTCCTGCGAATAATCTCTATTATGATGATTTTTCGCCAAAACTGCTACTTCCTCATCTAATTTTTCCAGCTTTTCAAAACTTCTTTGTGCGTGATTTTGCAACTGCGTTTTAAATCCTAATTTATGCAAAACTCTCGTTATAATCGACACATTTTCTTTTCCACAGTCGTGCAGAAGTGCCAATTTTAAATATTTCTCATTATTTTTTAGTTCTGTTTTTTTTATTTTTTTATAAACTTCAAGCGAATGAAACTTATCATAATCAGACATTTCCAAAAATATTTTCTTTTCTTTTTCTGTCAATTTTTTCAAAGCCTCATTCATATAAGCCTTGTTAATTTTCGGTTTAAAATATTCCATTGCTTTTCTAATTATATACATTTTCTCACTCTTTTCCTAATCTTGATTTTTCTTATTTTTCTACATTTTCTGACAAAATATATTAATATCCTGTTATCAAATTTCATCATTCGATATTTTTCTATAAACAGTATCTAAAAACTTTTAAAAACAATAAATTTCTACATAATCTATAAAATATTTTCAATTTTTTCAAATCTCTTTTACAACTATATCTCCAAAAATCTTCTTTAACTTCCTAATATTTTTCCCTCTTTTCCCAATAAATTCTCCTTTATCTTTCTTTTCAACGAAAAATACCGTAAAATAACTATTTCTCTCAATTTTTTTAACCTTATCAATGCTTTTTAATTGTTCATTCAAATCGTCTATTTTGATTTTAGAATTTCCTATTTCCAAATTTTCATTATTATTCTTTTTCAAATTTATCAATTCTTCAATATTTTTCACATCAAAAAAACTAATTTTCTCCAATTCCTCTGAAAAATCAACTTTCATAAGTGTCAAATATTTCCCATCAAGTGGTTTATCTTTTATCCCCAATTTCCTATTTTCAAAATTTTCATCAGTTAATTTTTCAATATCAAACTTTGTATTATTTAAAATAAAATTGCTCATAATCCGCACCTGTTGTGGTAAAAATCCATCTCCTACAAAATACAGCTTATCATTTTCATATTTCACAAAAATTTCTCTTCTATGGTTTTTTAATTTTTTCCCCTTTTCCGAAGTAAATTCGTAAAAATTTTTTTTCCCAGATACTTTCTTACAAATCTGATTTATTCTCTCTTCATCGTTTTTCCTAAGTTTTTTTGGATATTCATAAATATAATATCTTTTTTCAATCATTTGTGGAAATTCAAGAAACGGCAATGTTCTCACTATTTTATTGATTTTCAGCCCTTCTGTTTCCAAAAATTTTAATTTTGAAAAATCAATTATCCCTTTGGAATTTATATAAAGAATATTTTCTTTTGCACTCACATTTGCATCAGTCCTTCCAGCCTGCTGAATACCTTTAAAAATCTTGATTTTGTTATTTTCCAGAATTTTCCTAAATTCTGATTTAACACTTTTTTTATTAGGATTTTCATCAAAAGATTCAAATTTCTGTCCATCATATTCTACAAAAAACATATATCCAAAATATTTTGTATTCTCAAAATCTCTTATTAATTTATCCATTTTTGTCTTCTCCGTATCAATTTTTTCCATTTTTTATCCTCTAGCTATTCTCATTTCATACCTAACTTTATTATTTTAAAAAAACTTAAAAATTATGATTATTTCCCCAAAACCCTTTATTTATTTAACTTTTATTATCTCAAGTTTATAAAATAAGTATATCAAATTTCTTTTAGAAATACAATTTTGATTTTTGTAAATTTTGACAGAGTAAAAAATATAGGGGCAGTCATTAAATACCACAACAAATCTTTTTTGACTGCTTTTTTTAAAATATTTTACTTTGTGATATTTCTTTCAAAATTTCCCTAATCGGACATTCTCCTCCTCTCAAATATGGCATATTTGTGCTTTTTCCTGTTTCATTAATAATTTCTGGCAAGCATTCCATCTCTATTCCCTTTTCTAGTGAACTCGTTCTTTTGCCGCTAAAGTACAATTCATACGCCTTTTCCCTGTTTTTTCTATAGTTTGCAAAAAAGGTGTGATATAATGCTCTTGCCTTTATCTTCCTTCTTGAAAACGCTTTTGGCCTGCTTGATAGAAATCTTGAGCATTCGTGGGACACTAGGGCTTCCGTCCTTGAGCCTATGTAGTCCTCCTTGGTGTATATTCTTCTTATCTTCTCATACTGGTTAAACAGCATCTTCGTCTGGTCTTTTCTTCTCTGACTTACATTCTCCTTTTCCTTGAAATTTTCATAAAAATTCTCAAGTTCTTTAAAATCGTCTCCCTTTAGCCATTTGTAAAGATTTTTTGATATTTCCTTGTTCCTTTTAGAAATTTCAGCTATGGCTTTTACTAAATGGAACTTGTCATAGATGTGTATTGGCTTGTAAATTCCAAGCTCTTTTACAAAGCTGTCTATCATCAGAGTTCACAATTAGTTTCTTTTTGTCCATATTGTATCTTTTTTCAAGATAGTTAAGTACATACTCCGACACTTCCTCAAGCGATACGGATGTAGGAAACATTATTGTGTGCTTGTCAATGAGTTTGTTCCTGTCTCTGGAGATTTCCTCAATTCCACGATGTATTACAACCATCCTCATATATGTATTTTTACTTCTTCTACACTTCATATGATCTTCATCAAACTCCATATATACTGGCGAATTGTCATCTCTTTCAAATCTTTCAATATTAAGTTTTGGCATTTGAAAAGAATTGACAAGATTATACACGGTAGCCCTTGAAACACCGTAAGTTTTTGCAAGAAATGAAGCTGTAGTATATTGATATTCAAAAAGTATAGTAAAAATCATTTCCTCAGAAAGCCGTCTATACCGTTTAAGTCCAATTTTTTCATCAATGTAATAATGAATGCCTGTTTTTTTGTTTACATATTTTCGACGTTCAAAAGTTACATCCCCGAAGGCAGTGATAACAGTTCTTTTAACAAATCCTTTGCTTTTAAACTTATTTTTTCTTTCGTCGGAATGAAAGAAGTAATCATCAACTCTTTTGACATAAACTCTAAACAGCGTTTCAAAAGCTTTTGTGACAAACAGCTTAAACTGCTGCTCAAACGGAAGTCTGAAGGAAAAAATATTTTTAAAAAAAGTCTTTACAAGTGAAGAAAAATTTGATATTCTAATCATAGAGGAAACCACCTTTCAATAGGATTTGGCGATTATATTGTAGCTGGTTTCCTCTTTTTTGTTAATTTGAAATTTAATTAAATTTATTTGCCCCTATATTTTTTACTCTGTCGTAAATTTTGTAAATCTTGAAAAATTAAGTAAATTGAGTTATACTTTATTAAATTCTTATCTTTTTAAATTTGAAGGAGAAAAAATGATTAAAAAAATTGTATTATTACTCACTTTACCATTAATATTAAATTCCTGCGAGATAATAGCTGGATATGCCGTCCTTCATACTGCAAATGAAGGAATCAGGGAAATGAACAAAACTAACCAGTCTAAAAAATCAGATGGAGAATATGCCATTAGAAATAAAAAATACAAGCAGGGAGTTTTGATGGCTCTTAAAAATACCAGTAGTCGTGAAATAAGTGGAAAAGGAAAAATTTGGAAAATAGAAATTTCTATCCCTGAAAATACTGAAATTAAAGAAAATGCAAAAATGTATAAGTTCAATTATCATTTAGTTGATTTAAAAACTGGATATGGATTGCCAATTTATATTAGCATAAATAACTGCAATTATGGCGAAACTGGAAAAGAACTGGATTTTTCCTATGATATTCAAAATCTCGATGAAGAAAGCAGAAAAGAAGCTAGAAATTTAATTGAAAAAATAAAGGAAGCAAACTCTGATATAAAATGCGAAATTTCCTCAAAAGAAAATTAGGTGTGTAAATTTTACACACCCTTCTATCAATTTTTAAAAATTCCTTCAAAAATATCTTTAGTATCACTATCACCTATGATATAAACCCCTTCTTTTAATATTTTTACATAAGTTGTCTTAACTTGCGAACTTCCAAAATTATTTATTTTTTCAGTAATTTTATAAGCATTATCACCTATTTTTTCTACATTAGTTGATATGTCAAAGCTTTTCCCCTTTTTTTCCTTGTACTCTTTCAAATTATTTTTATAATATTCATCAAGCGGATATTCTGCTAATTTCTTTTCATAATATTTTATTTGCTTATCAATATACTCTTCGCTCTGTTTTTTATAATATTCTTCATAATTCTCATCTTTTCCATTATTTACTATCTTTTCAAAATTCTTTTTACCTCTTTCAAATACAACTAATTTTTTAGGAAAATAACTTTTCTTTTCCTTATCATACAAAACTGATAGCATATTTCCGAAATCTGTTTCCATCGGTTCCTTCACTCTTCTAAATTCAAGTCCTTCAGGCATTAAAATCGAAATATTTTCAAATACTTCTGTATTTTCCCTTTTTCGTAAAATTACACTTTGAATATAGTTTTTTTCTTGAATTTCTTTTTTTTCCATATTAATTTTTGCTTGTTCCTGTTTTTTTCTTTCTTTCTCCTTTCTTTTTGCCTCTTGTTCTGGAGTTTCAGGTTTTTCTGGTAAAGGATTACAAAAAAAACTATTTGGATATTCTGCACAAGCATACACCAACGCTGTTCCTCCAAAATATGTTACTGCTGCTGCAGTCGCTAATGTAGCACAAGAATTTATGCAAAATACCGCTATCAACATCAAAAATAAAATCTTAAATTTTCTCATCTTCTTCTACCTTTCATAAAAATAGTTTTTCGTATTATATCATATTTTAATGTTTAATAAAAATTATATTCAAATAAATTATTTCTAAGCATTTTATTACTCCTTTTCCCAAAATTTTTTTACAATAATCCATTAAATAAAAAATACACTTAAATTATTTTAAAAATTTATAACTATTCTATTCAAATCGCTACATTATTTAATTTTATTGCCTTGATATTATACTCAAACCCATTTAAAATAAAACTATTAAAAATTATATAAATTTAGAGTTTGAGTAAAATAGTCATAGCTTTTGAGTTTGGTTTTAAGGCAGTTTTATTATAAAATCCACCAAAATTTTTAAAGAAAAATCAATAAAAAAATCGCCTTAATACACAAATACCAAAACGATTTCTCTAAAAACTCTATTCACCTTTTATTCTCTCAATAATCTCCTGAACATCAGAAACCTTCACATCTTCATCAATTTCAACCTCGCCTTTTACTTCACCAAATCCCCATTTGCAGTAAACAATGTCAATTCCAGCATTTTTAGCCGTATTTACGTCCACAAGCATATCTCCAACAAATAATATTTTTTCTTTTGAAATATTTAAATTTTTTGCCATTTTATCAACATTATACGGATTGGGCTTATTTGGATATTCCTTTTCATTTGAACCAAATATTCCATCAAATTTCCATTTGGATAATTTTTTATCAACAGCAGACAAGGCTGTTTCATGATCCTTATTTGTTACAATACCTTTTTTCACGCCATTCTGTTCCAAAAAATCAAGCAATTCAGGTATTCCTTCATAAGGCTCAACACCATAGTCAAAGTAAATATCATAATATTTTCTTATAACTTTTTCCATTTCCTCATTCGTTACATCCTCATACTTCTCTTTTCCCAAAATATTCCGTGCAAGCCCTGAAACTCCACCACCAACAAATTTTACACATTCATTAGCAGAATATTGCTTTTTCCCAAGTTCTTCCATCGCTGAATTTACAGTCTTTGTAATAGATTTTGACGTATCCATAAGCGTTCCGTCCAAATCAAATATAACTAAATCGTATTTCATAAATTCCCACTCACTCCCTTCCTAATCCACTTTAAACAATTACTAAAATCTCATCAATCCAACTTTCAAGATTTTAAAAGATTAATCTCTAAATGCTATTATTACTGTTTTATTTACGCTTCAGGCTCAATAACATTTCCGTCATCATCAATTGGATTTCCATCGTCATCCACTCTAACAACCTTAATGCTATCCAAATGTCCCCTCACACTTTCCTTAAATTTTTCAATATACATTTTTCTATATTTTTCACGCTCTTTCTTCTCTTCTTCCGTCAATTCCCTCTCACGTGCCAACTTTGAAAATTCATTTACTTTTTTAATAATATCTTCCATTTTAAAATTTTCCTTTCTAAAAAACATTACTTTAATTTCTAATTTCCATCTTGATTTTATCTAAAATATGGCATAACATATTAAAGTAAAATTCGATTGTGTTTAAGCCCTTAATGTTGGGCTTATTTTTTTATCTTTTTTCTATTGCAGAAATTTCATAATCCAAAAAGTATATAACAATATTATTATACTGTATTACCTGTAATTTATCAATACTTTTTCCTAAAGCATTTCTCTAAAAAAATTTATACATTTTCACAAATGTATATAGCAAAAAATCACAGTTAATCTTAATAACCGTGATTTTAATTTGAAGAAATTTTTTATTTATTATTTTTTTAATGCTGAAACTATATAAGCAATCAAAACAACATACAATATAAAAATATTTGTCATATCAAGTAAAGATAACGCTAAACATCCATAATACTTTAGTTTATTCTTATTTTTTTGTTTACACAAGGGGGCTTAACTTCTTTTTTAAACCCTTCCCATATTTTCCAACAACATCAAAGTTCTAAGTGAAATTGAAGATATATTAAGCAAATTAGCCATTATTAATGTTGAATATGTATATCTATTTAATCTATTATCATCTTTTACAAAATTTGCAATTATAAAAATCGGTATTTGTAAAACTATAATTCCATAAAATTGCATATTTCCATGATAAATCAATCCTAACAAATCAATAAAAACTAAAGAAAAAGCAACATAAGACAAGAACTTGTTATTTTTTCTTTTCATTATCATAAACAATAAAACAACCAAAATACATACTATTACGTGTAAGCCTTGGTTTTGTGAAAAAAAATCCTTGCCCAAAATTTTTATACATAAAAGCAAATACACTATTCCAAAAACTAAATCACCCCATAAAAATTTTTTAATTTCTTTTTTCCTAAAAATTTTTATAAAACAAAGAAATAATCTAAATAAACTATAAAGCATTAATAAATTTAAAAATATAAGCACAATCAATTCTTCCAATTTATTTCACACTTCCAAATAAATCATTCAAAGCCTCGCTCATTGTCGGATGAGTAAATATCATATCTTTTAGGAATGTATATTTTTGTTCAGCTTTCATAGCTGCTGCAACAATGTTTATCATTTCGTGGGAAGTATTGCATAATAAAGTACATCCCAGTATTTTATCTGTTTTTGCATCTATAACTGCTTTAAGCAGTCCATCTGTTACACCTTCTATTTTTGCTTTTGGAATTGCCATTGCTTCAAGTCTTCCTGTTTTTACTTCATATCCTTTGGCAATTGCTTCGCTTTCAGTCATTCCAACTCTTGATAAAGGTGGATTTATGAATACGCTGTATGGAATTACATTTCTATCGTTTACTGTTCTATTTCCTCCATTGTAAAGGTTATCTCTTATTATTCTAAAGTCATCAAGAGAAATATATGTAAATTGAAGTCCGCCTTTCACATCTCCCATTGCCCAAATGTTATCAGCTGTCGTTTTCAATGTTTCATCAACTACAACCGCACCTTTTTCATCAGTTTTTACTCCTGCCGCTTCCAGGTTAAGCCCTTCTGTATTAGGTTTTCTTCCAATTGCCACAAGAATTGCGTCTGATTCAATTTCGCTCTTGCTTGCTCCTTGTGAAATTTGCACATATCCTTTTCCGTTTTTATCAATAATTTCCTCAATTTTTGATTCCAGTAAAAACTTAATTCCTTTTGCTTCAAATATAGCCTTTGCCCTATCAGCGATTTCTTCATCTTCTCTAGGCATGAGTCTTTGTGCCAAATCAATCACTGTAACTTTTGACCCAAAATCAGCATACATTGAAGCAAATTCCAACCCAATGTATCCTGCTCCCAAAATAGTCAATTTTTTAGGAAGTTCCTTTAGTTCCATAATTGAAGTGCTTGTATAAACGTGGTTACTTTCTTTAAGCCCTTTTATACCAGGAATTATTGTAGTTGAACCTGTATTTATAAATATCTTTTCTCCTTCAATCTGAACATTTTCTCCATTGCTTTCAATATTAACTACATTTTTTGAAGCAAAGCTTCCAAATCCATCATAAATATCAATATTTTCCTTTGTAGCCAGCATTTCATAATTTTTTCCACGTAATGCACCAATCAGTGTATTTTTATTATTTATACTTTCTGTATAAAATCTCTCTTTTTCCTCAATACCACTTAATCCTTTATTTTTAAGAACTTTTGTACTATCAACAAGTTTTTTCGTAGGAATGCATCCAATATTTATACAAGTCCCCCCATACATCTTATCTGATTTCTCAATCAAAGCCACATTCTGACCTTTCCCAGCCAAGAATCCTGCCAAAGTTTTTCCACCTTTTCCAAATCCAATTATTACTGCATCGTATTTTTTCATTTTCTTCGTCCTTTCCATTTTATACAATTATAGTTACATAATTGTATTTATTATAAAATTAATTTTTATATTATAAGAGTACCACATTTTTTGTAAAAAAACAAGAGTATTTGTGTTTACAAATTTATATTAATTTTTTCAATATCCTCCTCCTTAATAACTAAAATATCCAAAGTCTTCTCATCTTTCATAAACTCTACCATATAATCATTTGGAAATTCAGGAAATATTATCACAACTGTTCCAATCGAATTTTTTAAAACTTTATCAGACAATTTTCTTTTTGCTTTTACTACATCATATTCATCATTTTATTTCACAATTAATTAATCATTTTACTCTTTTTCTTTTAAAAATTTTTCATACTGCTTTATTCTTCCGCTTTGACCTTCGTTATAATTTTTTAATTTTGTTGAGTTTTTAACCACATCTACCCATTCTTTTATTTCTTTCAAATTTTTTTCTCTATAATAATATTTTAACAAATAATCAATTGCTCTATAATCTTTTAGCTCAGCTGCTTTTAAATACAAATCAAAAGATTCGAGTTTATAACCTTCTTCTTCCAAAATTTGTGCTAAATATATTTGTGAATCAGTGTATTCTGCATTCGCTGCTATCCTATACCATTTTTTTGCTTCATCAATATTTCTATTTCTATGCTCAATAATTCCTATAAAAACAGCAGCTTTCTTTAAACCATTTTCATATGCTTTTTTATATTTTTCCATTCCTTTTTCTTTTTCATCCTTAAAACGATAATAAAAATCAGCTGTATACAAAATTCCTTCTTTTTTTAACTTCTCCATTTGTAAAAAATATTTTTCTGCTGTATCATAATCTTTTTTTAAAATACTTTCCTCTCCTTTTATATACAACTCAAAGAACTCTTTATCCATTCTATCTTTTGATAAACTGTATTCCAGTAAATCATTTGCTTCATCATCAAATCTAAAAATTTCTTTTGTATTTAATATTTTATCTTGCCAGTATTTCAATTTTTCATTATCTTTTTTCATATAATATATTTTTATTAAGTCTAACATCGAATCCGCATCTTTGCGATTTCCAGCTTCTATAAAATATTTCTCAGCCTCATTTTTTCTATTTGTTTTATATAAAAACGTAGCAAAAGATTTATATCCTAATACATTCTCTTTATCCAATGATTTTTTGTACCATTCTTCCGCCTTTTTATAATCATTATTATCCTCAGCAATCATACCTAAAATTGTACCTGCCTTTTTATTTCCTTTTTCAAAAGCTATCTCATACCTCTTTTTCCCTTCATTTTCATCAATATGTTCATAATACATATCTGCAATTGAAACATAAGCAGTTTTGTCATATTTTGCCACTTTTAAAAAATACTTTTCCGCTTCTTTATAGTTTTCTCTGTTCAATTCATAGGCAATTCTTGCCATTAATTGAGCTTTTTCAGGATTTTTCTTATTTTCCAGATAAAAATAAACATCATCAATATCTTTTATTACTACATCATTTCCTTGATTTTTACATCCTATTAACAGACAAAGTAACATCAGTAAAATATATTTATTCATTTATAATTCCACCTTTTCAAAGTTTTTATTCCTTTCGATTTTTACATTCTGTACCAAATCCCACAATCCTGCATTCATCATCAAAAAATAGCAAATATCCTTCTCAAATTTCAACTTCTAAAAAAATTTTCTTCCCTTCCTTTAAATAAACTGTTTTTCCATCATCCCAATATTTTTCCAGCTTATCCTCAATTTCTATTTCCACATACTCATACAATTCATATTCATAATCTAGAAATAACCGAATTCCCCTTAAATTTTAATACTGCTTCCATTCCAATTTCTTTTTCAATTTTTTCATTTTCACTAACTGTTTCTATTTTTTTCAGTTCTCCTGTTTCATAAGACAAATATATTTTTATCTCTCCGTTATTAAAAGAAAAAATCATATCCCGCTCGCTTACCATATTCTCACTTTTTCCAGTAAAATCTATCATCTTCAATTTCAAATTTTCCATAAATCAAAATTCCTTCTGCATAATTATTCCTATTAGGGCGTGTCTGAAAACTCAAAATCAATAATATTTTTAATGATTATCAAATAATATACCCATAATCAATGAGTTGAAACATTGCTCTCAGTCTGATACAATAAAAGAAAAGCACAGGAGGCTTCTATCATGCAAAGAAGATATGAAATATCAGATGAACAGTGGAATAAAATAAAGCATATGTTTCCCAAAGCTAAGACAGGACGTCCAGGCAAGGATTTACGCCTGATGTTCAATGCTGTGCTGTGGATTGCCTGCAGCGGAGCTCCATGGAGAGACCTTCCTGAACGTTTCGGTTCATGGAAGACGGTCTATTCCGGTTTCTGCAAATGGCGTGACGAGGGGACTCTGCTTAAAATATTTGAGCATTTAAGGGAAGATGCCGACTATGAGAACTTGAGCATTGACTCTACAGTAGTTAAAGCCCACCAGAGCAGTGCAGGAGCTAAAAAAGGGCAAAAGATTCAGAAGTGAATCAGCACATCGGGAGAAGCTCAGGGGGAAGGACAACTAAAATCCATGCAGTTGTTGATGGACTTGGAAATCCGCTGTACATAAAACTTACTGCAGGACAGATTCATGATAGTACGCAAGCAATTAAAATATTGTCGCAGCTAAGCATAAAAGGCAGCAACATACTGGCAGACAAGGCATACGGAACAAAGGAAGTTCGGGAGTACATAAGAAAACACGGGGGAGAATGTGTAATACCTCCGAAGTCAAATGCAGTAAACAAATGGGAATGCGATTACCATATCTACAAGGAAAGACATCTTGTGGAATGTTTTTTCAATAAGCTTAAACAGTTCCGCAGAATAGGGACACGCTATGATAAGCTGGCAAGCACATTCATAAATTTTATTTATATAGGATGCATAATGATTTTAATAAAATAAATTTAAATAATCATTAAAAATATCATTGATTTTGAGTTTTCAGACACGCCCTAATTAAAATTACTATATTTTCACAAATTTTTACTCCAAAATAAATATTAAATCTTTTGTCAGTAAAATAACATCCGATAATATTCTTGGAAATATCAATCTCCAAAAAATCTAATTCTTTAACTTTTATACCAGCTTCATTGTATTCTTCCCTCTTAAAATAAATATCGCCTTCTATTATATTTTCAGGAATTTCTATTTTATGTGTAAATTTAGCCATTTTCAATATATTAAGAATTTCCAGCGAATTTATTCTCCCATCTTCTCCTATTGAGAAATAAAAACTGTATAATTTTTTTTCATATGAAACACTTGAAAGTTCCTTTACCTTCCTATTTAAATTAATCTCCACATATTCATCAGAATTATTTTCAAATTTATCAATATTTTTTACAAATTCCAGTTTCTCTATTCTCATAAAATTCTCCATTTTTTATTTCTTTTATGATTTAATTTTTCTTTTTTTTGTTTTCTTCAATTCTTCTAATTCGTCATTTATTTTCAGAGCTTGATTATATTTCCCCTGCTTTTCGTACAATTTGGCTAAACTCGTTAATGCAAGTTCCTTATGTGCAAGTTCTTTTGCTTTTAAAAGATTATTTTCAGCCTTGCCGTAATCTCCTTTCATTTCATAAACTTTTGCTAACAGACGTAATAATCTTGCTCTTTTTTCTTCAATCCGTTTTACATTGTCTTCTGAATGTGAAAATAAATTTTCCGATTCTTTTAATAACCATTCTTCAGCTTTGTCATAATCTTTTTTCGACATATAAAGTTCCCCTAAAAGTCTTTCTGCATTCGGATATTTTTCATTAACAAGCTCCTTGTAGAGTTTTTCAGCTTCATCAAAGTAATCGTGCCTCTGATAATAAAAAGCCAAAGCATTTTTTACCTCAATATTTTTATTTAAATTTCTTTTAAACGCTTCCACCACTTCGCTATTAATTTCTTTCCTTTCTCCATATACCCACACTCTAAACAAGGTATCTTCCCTATAATCTCCCTGATCCATTGCCTTTATATAATATTTTCTTGCATTCATTTCATCTCTCTGATTAGCATAAATATGTCCTGCAAATGCACTTGCTTCCTTCACTCCTCTGTTCGAGCCTTTTCTTGCCCATTTCAGTGCCTCTTCATTTTCCCCTCTCGCACTATAATTTCTTGCCAGATAATAATCTGCCATCGGAATGTCCTTTTCCACACTTTTAAAATACACTACCCCAATTCGTAAATATTTTTTCTGAACTTCTAGCCCCTTTTGCAAAATTCTCTCCTTTTCCGCCATTGTCGGATTTTTCTTCATTTCAGCGATTTCCGTTTTTGCCTTTTTTAAAGCTCCTTTTTCATCCTCCGAAAAGGGAATATTCCCACTACAGCTTACTAAAAAACACACTTACCAAAATTAAAATTATCTTTTTCATAACTTGTCCTTTCTATATTTTTTCAATATTAACAAAATTTATATTTTAAATTTTATACAGTAATATTATACCCTATTTTTTATTTACATTTCTTTTTTAAAATATAATTTTAACAACAAAACAAATTCTTTATTGCCATACAAAAAAGACTGAAAAAATTCCAGCCTTTAATTAAATATTTCTATACCAATCTTTCATCCTATTTTACTATTAAGAAATTCTATAACCTTATTTCTTCCATTAAGTACAAATTTATGCTTAAATCCATCTTTTGTTACAATACTTATACCATTTGGTGCTATAAGTAATGTATTTCTTTTTTGTATTTCAGCTATGTCAGAATATTTTATTTCCGTTTCGCCTCTTTGAATATTAAATACATGTGACTTAAAAATCAATTTATCTTCATAAAAATGAATTTTTCCTCCTACAGCTTCTATTCCTCTAAAATAATTAGCCATTATACTTTGTCCTGTAAAATCTTTCATTCCATCATCTCCTTAAATTTTCTATCATTTTACATCTAATCTCTCTATAAACTATTATAACTTGCAGACACTGCTATATAATTAATAACTATTTTTATTATCTATTTAATTATAAAACATTAACACAATACTTTAGGATACATTTAAAAAATTAATTATTATTGTATAATTATAATACATTCATTAGATTAAAATAAAATGAGAACTTCTTATTTTCAATCAAATTTAAGACTTTAGTCATTTTTTATCACTTAATTCTCAAGGTACACTCTATATAGCAATCAAATAATATTTCTCCTTTTAATTTAGAATTTACCAAATAATGACTTTCAGAATAATAATAAATTATTTTCAGATTTTTTTCCAAAATTTTATAGCATATCCAAACTCTTTTAATATTAAACTATAAGGTTAAATAAATTTATATTTATAGACAAAAATGGACTGAAAAAAATCCAGCCCTTTTTTATCATTCATTATATTTTTTTATTTCTATGACAGGAGTTATTAAAAAGTTCTTGTTTTATAATATTATAAAATATAAAACTTATTAAATTTCCTGCTTCAACTTTTTCATCTTATCAAGATCCTGTATTAACAGTTCCCTGTCAATCTGATTTCCTATAAAAACTGCATTATTCTCAGTACCGTTTTCCAAAATTATAATATTATAATTCGTATTCACCACATCAAAGCACATATTGCAGTTAAATCCTTTAAATACTCCTTTTGCCCTGTTTATATCCCCATAATGTCCTAAAATCATCTTATCCAGAAAAGACACGAGAATGGCGGGATTATCAGCATATGAATTTTTATAAGTAACATTCTGCATTTTATTTTTAACATCTATTAAATCTGAATTTTCTGTTTTTAGAAGTTCTCCGCTAAAAAGTGCATTCCAGTAATCCGTATTTTGATTATGATAATCATTTGTAAAAATATCAGCATTTGGATTAAACGATTTTATGTCTTCATAAATTAGCTGTAACTCTTCATCTACCATATTTTCGACTTTTGAAAGCTGTATATGTGCTGCCATTTTTATCTGGTCTATGAATATTTCATCATATTTATTTTTATACTTAAAATATGTGCCAGCATCAATTATTGTTATTGGCGGGAACATTTTTATTCTGTCATAGCCAGTATTTGTCACATTTTTTAAGATATTGCTCAAAATAGCTATTCCTGATGGTTCGACTATTAAAAAATCAGGATTTAAAGTATTATCAATTACAAGAAGTGAAGATATAAAATCTGCCTTTGTACTGCAACAGGCACATCCGCTTGTAAGTTCCCATACGTTTAATTCTACATTTCCATTTTTCTGGTTATTTTCTTTCATCTCTTCAGTATTATTTCTCAAGATTTCACCATCAATATTTACATCTCCAAATTCATTTTCAAAAATTACATATTCCCTTTTTGTGCTTTTAACCATTTCTTTAATAAATGTAGTTTTTCCTGCTCCAAGAAAGCCAGAAATAACAAGTATTTTCAATTTTTTCACCTTTTTTCTTTTGGCCTTTTTTATTCATTTATTCTTTGTGAAGTCATATAAACTACTGGTTTTATTACTCCATCAGCTTTTGTTCTCATAAGTTCTAGTGCCTTTTCAACATTTTCAAAACCTTCAAATCTATGAGTAATTAAAAGACTTGGATCTAATTTTCCAAATTCAATCAATCTTGCCAATTTTTCAAGTCTTAATCTTCCACCTGGCATAAGCCCTCCAAAAATTTGCTTGTGTGCCATTCCAGTTCCCCATTCAACTCTAGGTATCTGTATAAATTCTCCGCTTCCCAGATAATTTACATTTCCAATCCGTCCGCCTGGTTTTAAAATCTTTATAGCAGTAGCAAATACTCTCTGATCTCCTCCAGCAATTAACACTCTATCTACACCTTTTCCATCTGTCAATTCCATAATTTGTTCGTCTGCAGGTGCTTTTTTAAAGTCAACAATATCTGTCGCACCATACGCTTTTGCGATTGGTACAACTTGTTCTCTTGAATCCACAGCAATTATTCTTCCAGCTCCTTTTAATGCAGCTGCTGCAACTCCCATAAGTCCTACAGGTCCCAATCCAAATACTGCAACAACATCACCAAATTGAATATCAGCAAGTTCTGCACTATGAAATCCAGTAGGTACCATATCACTTAACATACATGCTGTTCCGTAATCCATACCTTTTGGAATTAATGCTAAATTACCATCTGCATCATTAACGTGAAAATATTCGCCAAAAACACCATCTTTGACATTTGAAAATTTCCATCCAGCAAGCATTCCTCCACCATGCATTGAATATCCTGCCTGAGCCTCTACCGAATTCCAATCTGGAGTTATCGCTGCAACTAATATTCTATCTCCAACTTTAAAATCTTTAACTAATTCCCCAACTTCAACTATTTCTCCACAAGCTTCATGCCCTAAGACCATATCATGTCTTTCTCCAACTCCACCTTCATAAACAGTATGTATATCTGAAGTGCATGGTGCAAGTGCAAGTGGTTTTATAATTGCATCTGTCGGCCCACATTTAGGTCTATCTTTTGTAATCCAACCAACTTCTCCGATTCTTTTCATTACAAACGCTTTCATTTTTTCTTCCATTTTGGAAACCTCCTAGATTAACAATTGCATAATTTTTTCTTAATATGAGTATAACCCATAAATTTTAAAAATGCAAATTTTATTATTTAAAACTTTTTATTTTTTTTCTATTATTTAAAAATTTACTTAAATATGTTATACTAAAAAATAAATCAAAAAAAAGGATTAACTATGTTTTTAATAATTATTCTAATAATTTTATATGTTATACTCAGTAACATGAACAAATAAAATTCTAATATCTCAAAATTTAATAGAGAACTTAAAAATCTTAATGAGAAAAAGCGAGAATGAGAAGAACTAAAAGATAGAATGAGAGATTTAAGAAAAGAAATTCGTAAAATTAATGAAGAAATAGGAAAAGAAGAACTGAATACAAAAAATCCTTATTTTCAATATTTGTACAAAAGATTCGCAAATTTGCAAATAGAATTGGATGATTATGAGTTTGAGCTAAAAAAATAGGCTTACAGGCAAAAAGATAAAAATTAAATAATTCGTTATCTCTATTGGCTCAATCACTCCATACACACCATAAAATGTTATGTCTTTTAAAGGTCTAGTCACCTCAATTTCTCCAACCCTCTCGCAATATTAATTAACCCTTTATTTTTTTAGTTGCATCAAAATTTTCCGTACGATAACAGGATTTGTATTTATACTTTCAGCAAGAAAATCACTTGTAATTTTGTGACTTTTGTTGTGTCAGTAATCGTTTTGAAAGTTAAAACAGTTGTAAATACGGCAAAAAAATACGCCAGATTTATAACGTATTTTAATATTTATTTTTTGTCCTTCTGATACTGCGATACTGTTTTCCCTGTCCATTTCTTAAATGCCCGATAAAAGGAAGAAGTTTCAGTATATCCTACTAGATAGGCTATTTCATCTATTAAAAGTTCCTTTGCTTCCAAATAGTTGAAGGTCATTATTTTTTGAATATCTTTTACCATCTGATTAAAACTGGTATTTTCTGCCGACAGATTTCTTTGAAGAGTCCTTCCACTTATCCCAAACTCTTCTGCTACATTTTCCAATCCAAACTGCCCGCTCGGAATAAGCTGAAAAAGTTTTTTCTGAACTCTGCTTGCAAAAGTTTCAAATGTCTCACTTTCCATTTCTGCCAGTTTCTGTTTCAATTGCGGTTCCAAATATTCCACCATTATATTATTTGCTGTCAAAAATGGCTTTTTCAAATCTTTCATGTTAAAAATGACTTCATTTTGTTTTGCTTTATTTATCGTAGAATTTATCTCTTTTGTCAATAATTCACCATACTCAAAAGGACTTGTAACACTTACTGGAAATATTTCCTTTCCAATTCCTTTATTCAATAAATTTATCAACATAAGCTGCTCATTCAAAACTGCAAAACGTGGTAATTCCTTTTCCCTTTGTTCAAAAAAATACTGAACTTGAACTATTTCTTCAAATTCTTTAATTTCCAAAAAAACAGGCCCTATTAATTTCTTGTATTTTGCCAGCCTTTTTAAACCTTCAAGTCCATTTTTTGAAGAAAGTGCCGCAAAAAATGAAGGAATAAACACATTTAAATTATCAATATTGCTAATCGCTGAAATTTGTTCATCAGTAATGACTTCATCAATTTTTTTCAAAAATAAATAATATTCCTCAGTAGAAAGCTGAATTTCTTCTTTCCACAAAATATTCGGTATTCCCGCTTGTTCAAGAATATTTTCAATTGATAATCCAATACTCTTTAAAAAATCCTGAAACTGCTTTGGCATAGTTATTTTCATATTTTCTCCATTTTTCTCATTTTTTATTATATTGAATTTTTCATTTTCAAGAATTAATTTTTTTCTATAATTTTCTAAGCAAAATTCAATTTTCAATTATTTTTCCTATTTTGAAGCACTTTTCATAATCTTATCAAAAACTCTTGCTGGAAGAATAGTATGTAAAAATACAAGAGGTTTTGCCATAAAACCTATTAAATATCTTGCTTTAGGACGGTTACTGTTTATCGCTTTTGAAATTGCTTTTGTAATAACAACCGGATTTGAAAGCATATTTCCTGAATATTGCTTTTTCATTCCTTCTGCTGTTTTGGATGCTTCTTTTTCATATGCTCCACCTTTTGCAGAATTTGCTAATTTATCAGCAGCAATAATTCCCCAGTCAGTTTTTATCCCATCTGGCTATCTATTCCAAAATCAGCCACTTCCATACGTAACGCATCACTAAATGCCTCAAGTGCATATTTAGTTGCATGGTACCATGCTCCAAAATAAGTTGTCAATCTTCCTCCCATCGAAGAAACATTTATAATTCTACCTGATTTTTGCTTTCTCATATGCGGAAGCACTAATTGAACCAATCTCGCCAATCCAAATAAATTCACCTCAAACTGCATTTTCGCTTCACTTATCTCGACATCTTCTATTGCACCATAAACTATATGCCCTTCTTTTGCCAGACTTTCTGCTGTCTGATATCCAATTCCGCTACTTGCTCCTGTCAATAAAATTACTTTTTTCATATCTTTAATTTCCTCTCTTTTCATTTTTATACAATTATTCTATCAAAGATATATTTTAAATTCAATAACAAAAAGCGACATTTAATTAACAAATAACGACAATTTTTATTTATTTTTTCTAATTTTTGGTATTGGAATATACCATATTGACAATGAAATAAATCCTATTATTAGCATAAGCATTGGATTAAATAAACCTATTATAAAAGAAGAAATTTGTAAAATTGTTGTTATTTTGTGTCTTTTAAGACTTATTACTGTTTTCTTTAGCTTTATATTCTTGGGATCTGCCTTCACAAGTTCATCACAAAGCCACGAATAAATGATGTTTTCTCCCAACAGAAAAAATATATACACGCATTCCACCAAATAGCTGTAAGGATTTTCAGAAACCCACAATGTTATATATGGAAACAGCGTATTTAAAAACAATAGAAGCATCTGTATTTTAACTATTTTAGAATTTATTTTCTCAACCTTGTCAAATATCATATGATGAGTATCCCAAAATATTACAAATAGTATAAATGTCGTTATATATGCAAAATAATGCACTCTATTTTCCCAAATGGCTGCCAATGTCGTACCTTTTATTTTAGGCAGTTCCAATACCAAAACTGTTATTATAATCGCTATAACTCCATCAAAAAAGCCCACTAATCTGTCTTTTTTCATCTTACTCCTTCTCCTTACATTTGAATCCATAATAGTAATTATACTAAAAAGGACTGGATTTTACCAGCCCTTGTATTATTTTTTAATATTTTTTATCAATTATTTCTTCTCTATGACTGTCAGTTTTGTATGGTATTTCTCTCGTTATTTGCTTTATGTTTTCTAAAAATTAAGATTTTTAAGTAGCCATTCAAAAACAATTTCTGTGCAGTATTCTTGGGTATCATTCGCTTTTCTTGACATAAGACCAGTTTATAAAAATTATTCATGTCATTTTTTACTCTATCAATTTCAATTCCACAACATTCGCACTTATAATTACTATCTGGTAATTTCAAGTGTCCTTTTAAATTTCCAGATTTACTGCAAGTTTTTGACGACGGAAATCATTTATCTATTTTCAGAAATTGCTTTCCTAAAAACATTAATTCGTATTATAACAAAAAATCCCAAGTTTTCATTAATTTATAAACTTGGGTTATTTTACTTTTACTTTCAAACTTATAATCTATTTTCTAAAAAACTTGGTTTATATAATCTAATCTCTTTGTCTGCTTCTTTCATTTGTGAATCATTTTCATGAATATTTCCTTTTTCATCAACATATCTTACAATTTCTCCATTAGAATCAAAATAGTATCTCTTTTCAGAAATTCCAAGAACTTTAGGATTTTCTTTCCATATAGACTCTCCTGTAGGCATTACTTTTATAATATGTTCTGTATGTGTCATTTTTTCATATATAAAGTAAACTTTATTATTTTTTATATAATATTCTCTGTATTCAGTCCCTGTCTCAAAATGATTATGACATATTATTTTTCTCAGTATATTCCCTTTATAGTAATAACTTACTTCTGCTACTCCAGCTTCGTCATCAGCAACTTCTTCTCTCACTGTCAGTTTTTCCTTATCCGTTCTGCTCTTTTCATTCCTTATTTCCTGTATTACTGGATTTATCTTAGCTGCCGCATTTACAGCAATATTAAATGAAAAAAGACATAACATAAACAATACAAAATTCATTATTTTTTTCATAACCAAACATCTCCTTTTTATTTGAATATCAAGCATCATCAACCAATTTACAATTACCTTCTATTCGCTACTCTTCTTCAGGATACTTCATTCCCCATTCCTTACGTAATTTTGTCATATTATCTATTCCAGCTTCATTTTGTTAATTTCTACTCAATAAAGTATATCCTTGTTTCAAAGTAAAGTCAAGAAGAAGAATACTATTGTTTACCTTCTTCTTTTTGCCGCCTTATATTGTGCGGGAAGTACAATTCCAAGTAAAGTAATATAAACACTTATCATCATTGCAGGCGGATAAAAGGTGCACGATATTATTAACCCCATAATTTTTATAATTATATCAATACTTAACCATCTCATCCTTATTTTTAATGATTCCTGTGATTTCTCATCGTTTCTATTTGCTTTTCCTATCAAATGCCCAGAAATTATATTACAAAATGTAACAGCCAGAACTATTATCCCATAAAATCCTTGTGCTACACTACTGTTGTAATATGAAGTGACAAAAGAAGTCACATAAGGAAAAAACGAAGAAAAAAACAGTAAAACTACGTTTCCCCAGACAACTGCCGGTGTAATGTATTTTATTTTATGCCATTCATTATGCAGATTTACCCACATTGTTCCAAGCCAGAAAAATGAAATCGTATATGCAAAAAAATTTACTCTTAAATTCCAAAGGGCTTTTAAAGTTGCTGTTTCAGGCTTTTTTAGCTCTAATATGAGAATTGTCATAATAATTGCAAGTACGGCATCCATAAAAGCTGCAAGTCTTTCCTTATTCATAATCAAACTCCATTCCATGATTTTATAATAATAGTACAATTGTATCATAAATCAGTAGAAAATTCAATTTTCAGTTTTTCATATTCTTCATCTGAAACTTCTTCAAACCACTCTGCATCTCCAGCTGTAATGGCAATATGTGAAAACCAGCTGTCTTTCGTTGCTCCATGCCAATGCTTTACATTTTCATGATCAGTATTAGATTTACTACTCCTATTATTAATCCCTTCTTCTTTTTATTGCCTTATACTGTTCCGGAAATGCAATTCCAAATAAAGTAATATAAACACTTATCATCATTGCTGGCGGATAAAATATACACGATATTATTAACCCAATTATTTTTATACTTATATCAACTTTTATCCATCTTATCATTATTTTTAATGATTCCTGCAATTCTTTATCATGTTTATTCACCTTTTCTATCAGATACAACGAAATTATATTGCAGAATGTAACAGCTAGAACTATTATCCCATAAAATCCTTGTGCTACACTACTGTTATAATATGAAGTGACAAAAGAAGTTACATATGGAAAAAATGAAGAAAAGAAAAGTATTACTACATTTACCCAGACAATTGACGGTGTAATATATTTTATTTTATGCCATTCATTATGCAGATTTACCCACATTGTTCCAAGCCAGAAAAATGAAAGCGTATATGCAAAAAAATCTACTCTCAGATTCCAAAGGGCTTTTAAAGTTGCTGTTTCAGGCTTTTTCAGCTCTAATATGAGAATTGTCATAATAATTGCAAGTACGGCATCCATAAAAGCTGCAAGTCTTTCCTTATTCATAATCAAACTCCATTCCATGATTTTATAATAATAGTACAATTGTATCATAAATCAGTAGAAAATTCAATTTTCAGTTTTTCATATTCTTCATCTGAAACTTCTTCATACCACTCTGCATCTCCAGTTTCTATTCAGTATTTTAAGCTTTTCACCCAATCTACAACCTCAGATTCATTATAACTGCTGGAAAATCTTTGTCCATCAACCCAGTTTCCTGTTTTTGTCAATTTTTTCAATCTGTTTCCGCTAGTCCCATCTCCTGTTGACATTGATGTACCAAACGGAATTACAGTTTTTCCAGTAAAATCATTTTTCTTAACAAAATCATCCAGAACCCAGGAAGCCTCTCTCCACCAAATCGGATACCCGATAAATACGGTATCATATGAAGAAAAATCAGGAATAACCGCATTTTTCAATTCTACATTTCTACTATTTGGGTTATCATGTTCTCTGTTAACTCTACTATTTTTATCAGTCCAATTCAAATCATCACTTGTATACTCGTTTTTTACTTCCAATTTAACCAAATCTGCATTCGTTTCTCTCGCAATAATTTTAGCAACTCCTTCAGTTGTACCTGTCTGTGAATAATATACAACTAAGACTTTTCCGTTCCCTTTTTTTGCATTTCCGTTTTTTCCTGAATTTTGCTTATTTACTGCTGAAGAATTATTTCCACATGCAATAAATCCAAATAATACTGCCATATTTAAAATTACTTTACAAAATCTATTTACAAAATTTTTCATTTTTTTGCCTCCTGTTTTATTTTTAAATATACTCTATATTCTTTGTTTTATAAATTTTTATTATAAAACTGTGTCAATTTTCCACTAATTTCTTTCACAAACTCAGGCTTCCAGTAAGTTTGAATATGAGTCGCACCTTTTACTAAAAATAATTCTTTATTATTTGTTCCAGTTGCATTTTTAAAAACTTCTTCTGTCATATACAAACTATCAGCCTTATCTCCAGCTATCATTAATAATGGTTGATTTATCAAATCTACATTAGTGTTAACATCAAAAGACATTAAATCTAATAAGCTACTAACTGTATTATTAGTTTGAGAATTTGGGTGTTTATGAGTTACTCCATAATATTCATAACCATCTCTATACAATTCAAAAGGTAATGCTGCTATTTCTTCTTTTGTCATTCCATCTGCAAAAGCTGGTGTGTATCTAACTTCTCCACCTGCTGCTTCTTGTGCTCTTGCATCTGAAGCATCTTTTAAACGAGTTTGTATAGTATCCATTTGTGTACGATTATATCCATTACGTCTAACATCACCTGTATTAAACATACTTACAGTCGCTACAGTTTTAAATCTTTTATCTGTTTGTGCTACTTTTATTGAGTAGCCACCTCCACCACAAATTCCTAATAAACCTAATCTATTTTTATCTACACCAGGATATTGAGTTATGAAATCAGCTGCAGCTCTTATATCTTCCATACGATTTGCAGGTTTATCTACATAACGAGGTTTTCCTCCACTTGCTCCTTGATAAGCAGCATCAAAAGCTATTGTAACATATCCTTGTTCTGCTAATTTTTGTGCATATAACCCTGCAACTTGTTCTTTAACTCCACCATTTGGGTGTGCCACTACTATTGCTGGAAATTTACCATTTGGAGTATAACTTGCAGGTTTGTATACATTAGCTGCAATATCAATTCCATTAATTTTATAACTTACTTTTTCTACATTTACCTTTCCTTTTTCATTTTTTGTAATCGCTCCATCATATACAAATGTAAAAGGATTATTTCTATAATTTGCCATTGCCATACCTCCTATTAAAAATGTCATAATTGATAATAATTTTAGAAATTATAGCCAGGTGCTAATAATCTCATTAACTCTTCATCATGTTTATGTTTTATTTCTGACTTATCGTTAAAAATCATAACTGTCCCATTTTTACGATTATATGGTTCCCATTTTGGTAAACCTTCTGCATTAGGATTCCCTGTTCTTGCAAAATTTATCCAAACTTGACTAATTTTTCCTGCTAATTTATAGGCATCCTTTCCTCTACCTTTTAAAGTTCCTTCAACTTTATCTATATTATTAAATACAAATGGAATTTCTGCTGTGTTGAAAGACATTGCCATACCCTCAACCATAAGTTAGTCACTTTTCATATCTTACACTTTGCTTTTCCCAAAATTTTATAGCACTATCTATCCAATTTTCTGCTGAAGTTCTAATGCCTAATCCAAAGCCATGCTCTACATTTTTATATTTATGAAATTCTACTTTTAAGCCTGCTTTTTTCATTTCATTAAATCTATTTTCAACAACTCTTGGATTAGCAATTCCATCTCTGTCACCAACTGCCATAAATGTAGGAGGATCATTTAGTGTAAAACTAGCTAATCCTGTGTAAAGCATAACTATTGTATTGGGTTTAGTATAATTTTTTTCTCCAAAAGAAACTAAACCTCTTGAGCCAATTGCTGCAACCATCCTAGCTCCTGCTGAACTTCCCCATAAAGAGTAATTATTTATATCAACTTCAAATAAATTTTTATTTTCAATTATATATGATATTGCTCTTGCTAGGTCCTGAGTTGCCCTATAACCATCTTCAACTCTATATTGTAAAACAAAAGCATTATAACCTCTTTTATTTAATTCTATTGCATAAGGAAAACCCTCATGTATAGAACCAACATAGGAAAAGCCTCCACCCGCATTGATTATAGCAAAAGGTACATTTTTATTTCCTTTAAAGAAAAATATTCCTGTATTTGCTTTGCTCTTATCTTCTTTTATTTCTTTATCGGTATAAATTTTATAGAATATCTCTTCACCCTTTTCACTTCTATCAATTATATAATTAATACTCTTTAAAGTTGTATCAGTATTTATATTATTATGATATGGTAATAAATAAGCTATATCTTTTAATTTTGAGTTTGGATTGTAACCATGTTCAAGAGGTAAAATAAATTTTGAAAACTCTTTTATACTTGGATAAGTTAAAAGTTCTTTTATTGTACTATCTTTATTTAAGTATTCTTTTTTTAACATTTTTTCTCCTCCAACACTTGCTTCTATACTTTTTATATAGAAAAAGTTAATAATAATTAAAATTAATATATTCAGTCTTCTCATAATATTTTAGAAATTATAGTCAGGTGCTAATAATTTCATTAACTCCTCATCATGTTTATATTTAACTTCTGACTTATCATCAAAAATCATAACTGCTCCATTTTTAGTATTATATGGTAACCATTTTGGTAAACCTTCTGCATTAGGATTCCCTGTTCTTGCAAAATTTATCCAAACTTGACTAATTTTTCCTGCTAATTTATAGGCATCCTTTCCTCTACCTTTTAAAGTTCCTTCAACTTTATCTATATTATTAAATACAAATGGAATTTCTGCTGTATGAAAAGACATTGCCATACCATCAATCATAGGATTATCCCAAGCAAAAATATAACTATATACTGGTGCTCCATTTTGATCTGCTTTTAATCTTGTTGTTTTCAATGTTTGTTTTCTTAATAAAGCATCAACATAAAGTGCATCTACTGCTTTTCTTTCTAGATAAGCCTTTTTAAATTCTTTCGCTATTGCTTCTGCTCTATCACCATATTTTTCTTGCATTTTCTTTTTTATTTCTGCATTAGTAAAAGTATTTTTATTTTCAACTTTGTTATTTGATAATACAAATGGCATTGTTTCCCATTCTGTTAAGTTAGTACCTATTAATAAAGGAATATCTCTTGATTGTTCTGAATATTTTTCTCCCACAGGTTCTACTGGAATATAGCTATCTAATTTAGGTGCCCAATCAAGTCCTGGTTGTCCAGTTAAAACATTTTTATAACCTTGTTCCTCAGCTGTTTTTGCTAAGGCTTTTTCTGTTGCTTCCATAACTTTTTCATAAGGTATTTTTTGAATTTCATCTATATTTGTTGCATTTAATCCTAAATTTTCAAGAGTTAATTCTGCAACCCTTCTAGTTGTTTTTTCAGGCAAAAGTGTCATACCCATTTCTTCCACTGCACCACTTTCAGATATTGCTTTATGAAATAAACCTTTTGCTGCTGGTGTAGCCATAAGAGTTAAAACTTTTGCTCCTCCTCCTGATTCTCCAAATATAGTTACATTATTAGGATCTCCTCCAAATTCTTCTATATTATCCCTTATCCATTCAAGAGAAGCAACTAAATCCATAATTCCAACATTGGCTGAATTTTTATACTTTTTTCCATAAGCTGATAAATCTAAGAAACCTAATAAATTTAATCTATGATTTACTGAAACTATTACTACATCTCCTGTTTTACTTAAATTTTTACCATCATAGAAATAATTTTCAGCAGATGAACCACTTCTAAAACCTCCACCATGTAACCATACCATTACTGGTCTTTTCTTTCCATCTTTTATACCAGGAGTCCATATATTTAAATTATGAGAATTTTCACTCATTTCTAATTTAGGTCCTGCAAACCAACCTCCACTTGAAACCATACTCTTACCTTGCGAAAAATATGTTCCAAAAGTTACAGTTTGTTTAACTCCATCCCATTTTTCTGCTTTCTTAGGTGGCATAAATCTTTCAGCAGTTGCATAAGGAACTCCTAAATAAGTATATATACCATCTTGAACAAAACCTTGAATTTTACCATACTCTGTTGTAGCCACTGTATTATTTTGTTTTACATTATTTTCTATTTTTTTAACTACATTTTTATTTTCATTTGTTTCAGAAAATGATAAATTTCCAGTTCCAATTTGTAATAAAAATAAAGCTACTAATAAGATTTTTTTCATTTTTCAACAACTCCTTTTAATCTATTA
The DNA here is from genome assembly GCF_000023905.1 of Leptotrichia buccalis C-1013-b. Classification (NCBI taxonomy): domain Bacteria; kingdom Fusobacteriati; phylum Fusobacteriota; class Fusobacteriia; order Fusobacteriales; family Leptotrichiaceae; genus Leptotrichia; species Leptotrichia buccalis. Next base: position 1,514,171 of record NC_013192.1, read on the forward strand.
GATGAATCACTATCAACTTCTTTATTTAAAATATTTACAACTTTTTCTAAATCACTTTTTTTAATTCCTAAATTAGTTATTAAATTAACATGTGAAGCTAATTGTGGCTCTCCACCTGCTATTGTAGAAATAGTTGAAACTGTTGTTAATTCTCTATTTACATAGTTTAAATTATCTCTACTAAATAAATAACCAAATAAATGTGCCTTTAAAGCATAGTCAACTCCATCAAAATTTTGTAATAATCCACTGCTATCTCTTTAAGATAAAATACTTAAAGTTTCTGTTCCATATTCATAGTAATTTATATCCCCCTTATTTGTAGGAACTTTCCCTTCAATATCTTTTTTACCATTAACTTTTCTTTCTTCTAACACTTGATTTAATGTAATCATTCCATTTAATGCTCTTGGAAAACCTACATAAGCATATTGATGATTTAGAATTTCTCTTATTTCATTAACAGTTAAACCTTTATCTAATCCATTATTTAAAGCTATTTTTAATTTATCTAAATCTCCTTTTGCTGTATTAGCTGCTATTGAAACAATAGCTAGTTGTTTTTCTGTCAAAGAAGTATTTTGTTTATGTTTCTCAATAGAAATTTTCAATCTTTCTTCTATTGGTTTTTCATTTAATTCAACTTTTTCAAACCAAGTAGTTGTATTATTTTTAACATCAGGTGTTATTACTAAGTGGGACATTGAAGTTGTTTCCCCAGCTCCATGCCAATGTTTTACATCTGCTGGTATCCATACAACATCACCTTTCTTTACATATTGAATTTCCTTACCCCATTCTTGAACTCTACCTTCTCCCTCAGTTATATATAAATATTGCCCTTTTGAATGTGAATGCCAATTGTTAACTGCTCCAACTTCAAAATCTACTATTGCAACACTATCCTTAGATATATCAATTTGTGGTAAGATTGCAAACTCTGCTTCTCCTGAAAAATATTTTGGATCTGCCTTAATATATTTTAAATTTTCTTTTTTAGCAATATTTAGATTATTTACTCAATTTGCCATAATTAAATTTCCTCCCAGTAAAAAAATTATAAAAGTTAAGATATATTTTTTTATTTTTTTCATTCTTTTCCTTCCAAATTTTATTTTAAGAATCAAAATTATTTATTTTAGCATTTTTTTATTCCACATGAACTTTATCAAGATTTTCATGTGCTTTTATCACTCTGCTATTTTTATTTTGCTAATCCTTTTTCTTTCATCCATTTTTCCATAGCATTTGCTACTTCTCTATTATTTAAATCTGCCATCATAAAGTGTGTACTTCCTTTTATTCCTATATCAGGTAGCATTACAACTTTTACATCTCCACCTGCTTCATTCATCATTTTTTCCCATTTTTTAGCTAAATTTACTCTTATTCTCCAATTATCTAAGCCCCAATTATCAGTTAATTCAGTTGGAATATTATCACCAAAATAAACCACTATCGGAATTTTAGTTAATTTTTTAAATTCAGTCTCAGATACTTCATAGCCACTAGCTGGAAATGGACTTGTTGTTTTTTCAACTTCTGGTAATTTTCCTTTTGGAAATGGGAAAGTTCCAGGTTCTAATGCAATTACTCCTTTTACTTTGTCAGAAGCTATGGCAGTGTCCCAACCAGGTCCTCCACCAGCAGAATGAGTTACCAAAACTCCATTTCCTGATTTTTCAAAAACTTTTACCATCGCATCACTTATAACTTTTTGGTCAAAATCTCCAGTATCAGGAGTCATTTGTCTAAAAAACTGTTCTCGCGATTCCTTATCTCTAGGGACTGAAACATTGTCATATATATTTGGCCATTGTCCTATACGAAAATTATTATACCAAAGCTGGTCATCAGGTCTTGCTGTTAAATTTCTTGGAACTGTTGACTGTCCAGCTCTACCACGTCTAGGCTGGTCAACAATATATGTACTGTATCCTTTTTCCAAAAATATATTTTGAAATCCATCTCTGCCATCAGGTGTACTTTCCCAACTTTTTCCTGACTGTCCATACCCATGTAAAAATACAATACTATTCTTTTTTGCTTTTACTGGCTTTTGATAAAATACATAGGCATGATCTCCATGTAATGTTTCCCCATCAAAATTCGTAGGCTCCGAATCTTTATATTCTCCCGGTGATGTTACAACTGTTCCTCCTGCCATAAAACTTCCCTGTTCTTTAATTGTTACAGGCTTCTGAAATCCAAAACTTGCAGTTGCTGATAATATCCCTATTGCCATTAATAATATTAAATTTTTTTTCATATATAATCTCCTTCATTTTCTTATTTTTATTTCCTTATCTTTATATATAGTTATAATACTAAAATTTAAGATAAAAGTACAATACCGTTTAGAAAATGTGCTATAATTAAAATGCATACTAGAAATAAAAATTATATGAGGTGATTTATATGATAGAATTGGAACAACTTAAACAGCTTATTGCGTTTGCAACATATGGAACATTATCAAAAGCTGCTGAAGAGTTGTATATTTCACAGCCTGCACTTTCCCGTTCGATACAAAAGCTAGAAAAAACTTTAGAGGTTGAACTTTTTGACAGGAAAAAAAATAAGATGGAATTAAATGAAAATGGAAAAACTGTTATCCAGTACGCAGAAAAAATATTGAATCTTGTAGATGAAATGGAAGAAAAAGTTAATAAAAATAATCAGGTTCTAAATAATTTTTCAATTGGTTCATGTGCTCCAGCTCCATTGTGGGATATGATTTCATTATTTGGAAGATTTTATCCTGAAAAATATATTCTTCATAAAATAGAAAATAATCTTCAGTTATTTGAAAAACTTAAAAATGGCAGTTATCAGATGATTATTCTTTCTGAACCTATTGATAATTCTGAATTTTTCTGCATAAAATACAAAACTGAACAATTATTTTTATCAGTTCCTTTGCAGCATCCACTGGCTAAAAAGAAGGAAATACATTTTTCAGATATTACAGATGACAGAATGCTCTTATTCAATCCAATCGGAATATGGAAGGATGTAGTTTTAGAAAAAATGCCTAATATGAACTTTCTTATCCAAAACGACAGGATTATTTATCAGGAATTAGCTGAAATGCAAAATTTACTTCATTTCCGTTCAAATTTCACACTTGAACGTGAAGACAATTTCAAAAATAATATTTCAATTCCAATTGCTGACAAGGAAGCAAAAATGACTTTCTACTGTGTCTGTAAGAAAAATATAAAAAATGAAATTGAGAAACTTTTTGATAGTTTTAGTAAAAATTCTTAAAAAACATGAGGGGTCCTTTCCCTCATATTTTTATATATTTCTATTTTCATTAATTTATCCTATAGCCATTTTTTCTGCAAATCAAGAAAACTAAATTTTTGATTTCAAAATTCTTATTATAATTTTCTTCCATTAAGCCATTTTACTATTTCTACATCATCATGGTTTAAAAATAAACTTTCCTTTTTATCAAGTTCAGATATTTTTCCCATATCCTCACTGTTCAATTCAAAGTCAAATACATTAAAATTTTCTTCAATTCTGTCTTTTCTTGTTGATTTAGGTATTGCAACTATATTTCTTTGAATTAGCCATCTTAAAACTACCTGTGCTACAGATTTATTGTATTTCTTACCAATTTCAGATAAAATTTCATTTGTAAATATTCCATTTTTCCCTTCTGCAAAAGGTCCCCATGATTCTATTTGAACCCCATATTCCTTCATTATTTCATTTGCTTTAACCTGCTGATTGAAAGGATGTGTTTCCACCTGATTTACAGCTGGCACTACTTCATTATTCATAATAAAATCAACAAGTCTGTCAGGATAGAAGTTACTTACACCAATTGCTTTTATTTTCCCTTCCTTATACAGCTCCGTCATCGCTCTCCAAGCTCCATATACATCATTAAATGGCTGATGTATCAGATATAAATCAATATATTCCAAATCCAATTTTTTTAAAGATGTTTCAAATGCCAATTTTGTTTTTTCATAATTCGCATCGCTTACCCATAATTTTGTTGTAACAAAAATTTCTTCTCTCGGTATACCGCTTCTTTTTATAGCTCTTCCCACAGCTTCTTCATTCCCGTATGACGCAGCTGTATCAATTAATCTATACCCTGCTTTTAACGCATTGTAAACCGCTTCCTCACATTCCTTCGCATCATCAATCTGAAATACTCCAAATCCTAATATTGGCATTTTTACTCCATTGTTTAAAGTTACGTATTTCATAATATTCCCTCCTAATTTTTATATATCAGTTTTTTAATTACAATTATACTTTCAATCTTCTTGAATTTATTTTATCAAAATTTTTTTCTAAAGTACAATACCAATTAGGAAATGCACTATAACTAAAACACATACTAGACATTTATAATTTCAAAAAAAACTAGGATTTCTCCTAGCTAAAAGATTTCTTATCATTTTTACTCTTTTCCTATTATTTTTTTATAATACACATACCATCGAGTTTCCCATCTTTTTTGTACGCACAATCTAACTAAATCTTCTTCATTTTGAATATTATTCTGAGTAATAATCTTGTGTGTTTCTTTATTTATAATAAGACCGTTATCTACTTCAAGCTGTAAATCTGGATATATGGCTGCACTTCGGATATGTGAAAATTCTGCAGTTTTTAAGTTTAATGGAGCTCTTGTTAATTCATCGACAGTTATACTGTGTTCTTTTATTCTTCGTTTTTTCAATTTTTTTCTTTCTTCTGCAATACTTTCATAATATCTCGCTCTCAATACTTCAGCTTTGTCAGAATCTTTAATCAAATAATATAACTTTTCAGAATATCTTATGTAATCCCTTTTTCTAAATGTTGGCGTAGCATCAAAAACAATAGAGAGAAGATTGATAAAATCAGTTCCAGATATATATTCAGAAACAGGTAAACCTATTAAAGCAAGATAATAGTTCACCAATTCTTTTTTTATACGTGCTAAAATATGTAAATATCTATATTTAATCCAAACTATTCCTTTTTCATCAAGAAAAGCTCCTTTAATCCAAGCATTTTCAATGGAATTAACCCATGTTTTACTTAAGTCTCCAGAATTAATCTGTCTTATAATATACTCCAAATCATTGATTTTAATCAATGTTTTACTAATTTCATATTTCATTTTCTAATCATCCCTTTGTATAAATTTTCTAATGACTGCATCGCCTCTGTAGCTTTAGGATGCCTGCAAATATCAGGGTGTATTTTTTTTACCATTTGTTTATACCATTTATTAGCCTTTTTTTCATCGGTATAAAACTCGTAAGACACTCCCAAAAAGTCCATCTGTAATTTTCCATTTAATTCTACAAGATAAAAGATATTTTTAGACACTTCATCTTTAAAATACATATCTTCCTGTGTCTTTGGTAAAATATATTTTTCGTACAAATTTTGCCAAGAACGTGCAGTTGCTTTCTCTATATTTAAAATTTGTGCCACATTTTCTTTAGCTTCTTTAAATGTTTTAAACACTTTTTTTAAATCTTCAACTGATTTTATATCATAAATACTGTTTCTCTCCATTTAAAATCCCTTCTTTTCCTACACTAATTCATTTACTTTCCTACTCAAAAACTCTTATATTTTAATTATACCATATTTAATATAAACTTCAAATGTAGAAAAAATAATAAAAAGTTCAACAAATACATAAAATCTCACTAAGTCTCTTTCGATTCTTTCCGCATAATTAAATCCCAACCGTCTGCTGTTCCGTATATATTGTTATCTAATTACACTAAAATTATTTTAAAACTAAACAAAAAAAATCATAATTATCCTGCTCAATTCCAAAACTTTATGTATTTCCCATCAGTTCAATTCCAAAGAAATTCAAGTATACTACAACTAAAAAATATGGTATAATTACTGATAATAACTTACAGATAAGGAAGGTTTTAAAATGTATATAAATCCAATTATTGAAGGAATTGAGATTTCCGATATTAGAAAAATTCATGAAAGATTAGTAAATTATAAAAATGTGATAAATATGACAATTGGGGAGCCTGATATTGATGTTCCGCAGGAAATTAAAGAGGCTGTGGCGTATCATGCCTTAAATAGCAGAATAAAATATTCTCCTGTGGGAGGGATGCCAGAATTAAGGGAAAAAATTGCCAAGTATTATAATGAGCAGTTTTTGGGAAATTATAATGCTCAAAATGTTTTGGTAACGGTTGGTTCTACAGAAGGGCTTGCTTCGGTTTTGAAAACTATTTTAGCAAAAGATGATGAAGTGATTATTCCAACACCTGCGTATGTGGGATATGAGCCATTGATTACGATTTCTGAGGCGAAAACTAAATTTGTTGATTTGGAAGAAAATAATTTTGTGTTGACAAAAGAAATTTTAGAAAAAAATATTACTGATAAAACTAAATTAATAATTTTGACATATCCGAATAATCCTTCTGGAATTACGCTTGCAGAAGAGGAAATGGTTAAAATTGTGGAATTTTTGAAAGATAAAAATATTTACTTGATAAGTGATGAAATTTATGCGGCAATTACTTTTGAAAAATTTACTTCCTTTGCAAAATTTTCTGATGAATTGAAGGAACAGCTCATTATAATTAATGGATTTTCAAAATCACATTCAATGACAGGCTATAGACTTGGGTATATTATTGCCGATGAAAAATTACAGAATCAAGTGAAGAAAGTTAGCCAGTATAATGTAACAAGTGCATCAACATTGTCACAATATGGAGCAATTGCAGCCCTTGACAAATGTTCTGATACAGCGAAAATTTCTGAAATTTATAAAAAAAGAGTGGAATATTTTGTAAATGGGATAGAAAAATTAGGTTTTAAATGTTTAAAACCTAAAGGGGCGTTTTATGTTTTTGCAACTTACAAGAATATTGAGAAGTTTAAAAATATGAAATCATTTGATTTTGTTCTTGATTTATTGGAAAAAAACGAGCTTGCGATTGTACCTGGAATTACATTTCAAGTGGAGGGGTATGTAAGATTTTCAATTGTGCATGATATTCCAGTATTGGAAGAGGCTATAAATAGGTTGGAAAAGTATATAAAAGAGAAGTAAAAATGATAATTTAGAAAATTGGAGAAATTAATGGAAAAAACGGAAAAGAAAAGTTTGAAAAAAGGAGACTTGATACAGTTAAAAATTGTAAATCTCGATACTAAGGGCAGAGCCTATGGCTTTTTTGATGAAAATAAAATTTATGTGAATATTAATGCTGCAGAAAATCAAGTTGTTGAAGGAATTTTTGTAAAAAGGCGGAAAAAGTTTGAGCTGATACATTGTAAAATTATTGACTTTGCTGGAAGGCAAAATGTGATATATGATGATATTGAAAGACAAAATGGAGGCTGTAACTACCAGTATTATACATATGACGAGCAACTTGAAATAAAGACAGAGCATATAAAAAAAGAATTAGATAGGATTATTAAGTATGATTATATTTTTGAAGAACCTGTCAGAAGTGTAAAGCCTGATAAATATAGAAATAAAATGGAATTTAGCTTTGGAAATGCTGCAAAAGGAGGGCCTATAATTTTAGGACTTCATAAACAGAACAGCTTTCATGACATTGTAGAAGTTGATGGACTGAAATTAATGGATGATAATTTTAATAAAATTTATGTTTTTTGTAATGAATTTTGTAAAAAGACAGGTTTTGATTTTTATCATAGGCTAGATCATATAGGTTTTTTTAGAAATCTTGTAATTAGAAAGGCAGAATTTACAAAACAGATTTTGGTAAATATTGTAACAACGACACAAATTAGTGAAATGGAAAAGGAAAAATTTCAAAAGGAGTTTAAGGAAGGATTATTAGCCTTAAATTTAGATGATAATTTTAAAATTACTGGAATTTTACACACATTTAACGATAATTTTTCGGATATGGTTATTTCTGAAAGTGAAACGATTTTGTATGGAGAACGTGATTTAACAGAGGAAATTTTTGGATTAAAATTTAAAATCAGCCCATACAGTTTTTTTCAGACAAATTCCCAGACAGTTGAAAAATTATATGGAAAAGTCTTAACATACCTTGAAGAAATTGAAAATATAAAAATTGATGAAGCAACAGTTTTTGACTTATTCAGTGGAACTGGTACAATCGGACAAATTGTTTCAAAAAAGGCAAAGCAGGTTTATGGAATCGAATTAGTGCCAGAAGCGGTAGAAAAGGCTAATGAGAATGCAAAATTAAATAATATTCAGAATGCACATTTTATCGCAGGAGATGTTTTTGCAAAATTGGATGAGTTTGATAATGATGGAATCAAGCCAGATATTTTAATTTTGGATCCGCCACGTGCTGGAGTAGGTGAAAAAACTATCACAAAGCTGGTAAAATACAATACTAAAAATATAATTTATGTGTCTTGTAATCCAAAAACTTTGATGACGGATTTGATAAAATTTGGGGAGTTTGGGTATAGACTAGTTAGGTGTTCGGTGGTGGATATGTTCCCGGTTACGCCGCATTTGGAGGTTGTTTGCTTGCTAGAGAAATTTAAAATTTAATAAAAGAAATGAACAGTTAAAAGCAATAGTATCGCATAGCTTATTAACTACAGCATTTAATGTCTTGAATATTTTATTGCCAAACCCCATTTGTCTTATTTGTTTCCAAATTTGTTCAATGGGGTTTATTTTTGATGTATATGGCAATATATGTGTTAGTATGGTATTTCCTGAAATTTTTAAGTTTTTTGATTTATTCCATTCCGTCTTATTAATTAGGTTTCATATAAACTATAGCTTTTTTAATTTTTATCAATTTAATTTAAAACGACTTCAAGTATATTTTAAAATTATAAAAATACATTTCCATCTTCATCAATTGCCTTATAGGCAGGTCTTATTAATTTTTTATCCACAAGAATCTGCTCCATCCTATGTGCATTCCAGCTAGCTATTCTTGACAATGCAAAAAGCGGTGTAAATATATTTGGCGGTATATTCAAAAGTTTATAGACAAATCCTGAATACAAGTCAACATTTGCACAAATTTCAAAATCTTTGCCTTTCAGTTCCTTCCCTATTTCCTTCGTAAATTTTTCAACATTTGAAAATAACTCAAATTCTTCAAGTGCATCTTTTTCGCGTGCAAGTTCACGGGCTCTTTTCTTTAAAATTACAGCACGTGGATCTGATACTGTATAAACTGCATGCCCCATTCCATAGATTCTTCCTTTTTTGTCAAATAATTGTTTTTCAAATATTCCTTTTAAATATTCCTTTAGTTTGGCTTCATCATAAGGATTCGTGTTTTTTTTCATATCTTCTATCATTTGCGTAACCATTGAATTTGCTCCGCCATGCATAGGCCCTTTTAATGAACCAATTGAAGCGGAAATTGATGAATAAGTATCCGTCCTCGTGGAAGAAACTACGTGTGATGTAAAAGTTGAATTATTTCCTCCACCGTGTTCTGCATGAATAACTAAAATTAAATCCAGTATTTCAGCTTCCAGTGGTGTAAATTTATTGTCAATTCTCAGCATATGAAGAATATTTTCCGCAATGCTGTATTCCTCCACTGGATTGTGAATTATCAAACTTTCATTAAAATGCTTGTAGTTACAGGCTTGATAACAATAAACAAGTAAACTTGGAAATTTTGCAATTAAATTTAATGACTGGTCAATAAGATTTGATAAATCAACGTCATCTGGGTTTGAATCCAAAGTATAAAGACACAAGACTGCCCTTTGAAGCTGATTCATAATATCTGCACTAGGTTTTCGTAAAATAAAATCTTCTATAAATTCATCAGGCAGGTGACGATACTCTTTTAATGTACTTATAAACATCTTTAATTCAAAATTCGATGGTACTTTTCCAAAAAGTAGTAAAAACATTGTTTTTTCAAAGGAAAAAGATTTTTCTTTTCCAAATTGTTTTATAAGTTTATCAATTGCTATTCCTCGATAATAGAGTTTTCCTTCCTCTGGAATTTTTTTTCCTTTTTTATCCACCGTATACCCTTGAACCGAACCGATTTTAGTAAGCCCAACTAAAACACCTGTTCCATTTTTATTCCTAAGCCCCCTTTTCACGTTTAACTTGTTATAATCATCATCAGAAATAGAATTATTCTGGTTAAATAAAATGCCGAGTTCATTTATAAAATCACTTTTCATAACGCCCTCCTATCCTAAATTTTCAATAATTTTTTTTGTAAATTCAGTCGTTGTAGCATTTCCACCTAAATCTCCAGTTTTACAGTCACTTTCCAAAGTTTTTAAAATTGCATTTTCTATTTTTTGAGCAAAATCATTCAAGTTAAGATATTTTAGCATTTCCAAAGATGAAAGCAATAATGCAAGTGGATTTGCTTTATTTTGCCCTGCAATGTCAGGTGCTGAACCATGTACAGCTTCAAAAATCGCAATATCATCTCCAATATTAGCTCCAGGAGCAACTCCAAGCCCACCTACAAGTCCTGCTACAAGGTCCGATAAAATATCTCCGTATAAATTCATCGTAACAATCACTTTAAATCTTTCTGGATTTGTAACAAGCTGCATGCACATATTGTCAATAATAAGTTCTTCTAAATCAATTCCTTCGTAATTTTTTGCAACTTCCCTTGCAATTTCTAAAAACATTCCGTCAGTATATTTTAAAATATTTGCTTTATGAACAACTGTAACTTTGGAAATTTTATTATTTTTTGCATATTCAAATGCACTTTTTATAATTCTTTCGCTTCCTTTTCTAGTAATTCTTTTTATAGCGATTGCACTTGTTTTTTCCTCATCTTCAAATTTTTCTTCTCCAATGTAAATTCCTTCTGTATTTTCACGAAAAATTGCCAATTCAATATTTTTATAACGTGTTTCAATTCCTGGTAAATTTCTTGACGGTCTAAAGTTTGTATACAAATCATATTTTTTTCTAAGATACACATTTATGCTTCTAAAACCTTTTCCAATTGGCGTAGTAATTGGTCCCTTTATAGCAATTTTATTTTTTTCAACGCTTTCATAAAGGCTTTCAGGAATTAACTCCCCAGTTTTTTCATAAACATCTGTCCCTGCATTTTCAGTTTCAAATTCAACTGGAACTTTTGCAGCTTTAAAAATTTCAACTAAACTTTCAGATATTTCATATCCAATCCCATCTCCAGGTATTAATGTAACTTTCTTCATAATAAATCACTCTTTTCTTTTTTCAATTTTTAATTTTTATATAAAATTCTTTCTAAAAATATATCAGATTTGTTTGATAACTATGTAAATTTAGAATTATAATGAAATGAATACTATTAAACAAGGGGTCTTGACCCCCTGTCATAAATAAAAAAATATTAAATTATCAAACAATATAACTTTTAAATTTAGTTTCTAAATATTAACTTAAAAATTCATCACTTGTAGCAAATTTTAAGTATCCTCCAAATTTCAGTATTTTTAATTCTCTTTCAGAACCATTAAATTTTGCAGGAAATTCAATATTTTTTGTAATATTTTTTATTATAAATGTTCCATTTTTTAGTGAATTTTTTATGTCCGATAATTGTAATTCATCGTACTCATCAATTTTATTGTAGTCTTCCACATTTTCAAATTCTAATGGGATAATTCCGCTATTTATTAAGTTTGCTTTATGGATTCTCGCAAAGGATTTTGCAATAACTGCCTTTATTCCAAGATAAAGTGGCAATAATGCAGCATGTTCACGGCTCGAACCTTGTCCATAATTTTCCCCTCCGACAACGATTCCTCCATTATTTTTTTCAGCTCTTTCCTTAAAATCTGGAATAATTGTTTCAAAGCAATGTTCAGATAATTTTGGAATATTGGAACGGAACGGTAATAGTGCCGCATTTGATGGACAAATGTCATCTGTTGTAATGTTGTCTTTTGTTTTTAAAATCACTTTTTTAGTAAAAGTATCTTTTAGCTCTTCTCCAATTGGAAATGGCTGGATATTTGGTCCCATTATAATTTCTACTGCTTCTCTTTCTTTTTTTGCTTCATTTTCATCAGCATTTGGAAAAATAAAGTAATTGTCTGATGTTTCAAATTTTTCAGGCTCTTTTATAATAATTTCTTCCCCTAATTCTCTAGGGTCTGTCAAATATCCTGTAAGTGCTGATGCTGCCGCTGTTTCTGTACTCACAAGATAAACTCCCGCACTCATTGTTCCACATCGTCCCTTAAAGTTCCTGTTAAATGTTCTAAGTGAAATTCCATTAGTTTTTGGTGCCTGCCCCATTCCAATACAAGGTCCGCACGCAGCTTCTAGTAATCTTGCTCCAGCGGCAATAAATTTTGCCAAAGCATTGTTTTCTGAAATCATTTTCATAATATTGCTTGAACCTGGCGATAAAACAAGACTTACATCAGGATGTACTCTTTTTCCGTCTAAAATCGCCGCAAGTTTCATAAAATCCGAATAAGATGAGTTTGTACAAGAACCAATCGCAATTTGGTCAACTTTTAATTTTTCTTCAGGAATCTCATGTACATTGTCAGGACTATGTGGAAATGCTGCAAGCGGTACTAATTCATCCAGATTGACAATTAGCTTGTCATCATAAAAAGCATCTTCATCTGGCAACAGTTCGACAAAATCTTCTCCACGTGACTGTTTTTCTAAAAAAGTCTTTGTGTATTCATCGCTTGGGAAAATTGACGTTGTTGCCCCTAGCTCCGCTCCCATATTTGTTATTGTTGCCCTGTCTTCAACTGACAATGATTTAATCCCTTCTCCAGTATACTCCATTACATATCCAACTCCACCTTTTACAGTCAATTCCTTCAAAACATAAAGAATAACATCCTTAGCCGATACCCAAGGCTGTAATTTCCCTCTTAATTCGATATTATAAACTTTTGGAACTTTCAAGTAATAAAGCCCACGTGCCATACCAATCGCAACATCAAGCCCTCCAGCTCCTATTGCCAGCATTCCAAGCCCTCCACCAGTGGGAGTATGACTGTCAGAACCAATTAATATTTTCCCTGGTTTTCCAAATCTTTCCAAATGCAGTCTATGACAAATTCCATTTCCTGGTTTTGAAAAAATAATATTATGTTTAGCAGCCGATGTTTTAATAAATTCGTGGTCATCCGCATTTTCAAAACTTGACTGCAGCATATTGTGGTCAACATATGCCACCGAAACCTCAGTTGCAACTTTATCAACATTCATCGCATTTAATTGCAAATAAGCCATAGTTCCTGTAGAATCCTGTGTAAGCGTCTGATTTACTCTTACCGCAATTTCATTTCCAGCCTTTAGCTCACCCTTTAAAAGATTTTTAGCTAAAATTTTATAAGTTAAACTCATTTTACTTGAATTTTTATTCGTAGCCATTTTGCTATCCTCCTAACTTAACTTTTCAATCATATTATTATTATAATACTAAATCATTAAATGTGTCAACGATATATAGCATATATTTTTTATATGATTTAATATATATTGTAAATCATTGAAGAAAACCTAATAAAGTTAGCTTTTTTAAACATTCAAAATTATTATTTTCATCTAAATTTTTTTTATTTGATTATCAAACAAGTTACTTCAAAAACCATTATTATAATAAACAAAAAAGACTATCTCAATAAATAGCCTTTTTCTATAAATTTCAATTAATTATTCTTTTTTTACTGCCTTCTTTTTCTTTGCTATTGCTGATTAATTAACCGCCTCAAGTTTTTCTCTGTCTTGTTTTACTTTTCCTGTTTTTCTATTTTTTTTACTATAAATAGGTTCTTTTACATAATGAATTTCGTGCATTCTATTGTACACAAATTTTGCGATAAAATAAGAAAGAACAACACTTGCGATAACATCAGTAGTCCAATGATGTATCAAATAAACTCGACTAACCCCTACTAAAAATCCTAAAATAAATAGTAACATTTTGATAACTCTGTTTTTTATGAAAAAACTTAAAATCCAAATTGTTCCCCAAATAGTAATCGTGTGCCCTGAAGGAAAAGAAGCATAGTCAGATTCAAAAAGTGAGTTATTTTTTATTAAATCTAAAATTCCATAAAATTTTTCTGGATTTGCAGTTATTGAAGGTCTTGCTCTTCCAAACAATAGTTTACATAAGTGTACGACAATTTGAGTAGAAAGTAAACTAAAAAATATACCTGCAATATACTTTTTTAAAGTATAAAATTTCTTTTTATCAAATAAAATAAAAGAAACTAATACAGCAACCACTAATAATTCAAAGTGTCCTTCTTCAAATTTAGTAATAAAACGAAAGAATTTTTCAATATTTTCTGAACCATAAAAAATGCTAGACTCTGAAAAAAACGATAAATGTTTAAAAAAGAATCTGTCAATAAAAAAAATATTATTCGTTAGTTGCAATGGTATCACCTTTTCCTTTTTTGTTTTTAGTTTATAAAAATTAAATTTAAAATTATATCTTTTTATTTTCTTAAAATTAAGATATAATATCGTTGATGACATAATAATAGCATAAAAATTAAATTTAAAAATGAATTTAACCTGAATAAATTTTAGAAAGGGAAAAAATGGGAAAAATACTAATTGTTGAAGATGAAAAAAAAATTTCACGAATTTTAAAATTACAGCTAGAGCGAAAAAATCATGAAATAACAATAATCGAAAATGGAATCGATGCATTAAATGAAATTCACAAAAAAAGAGATTTTTATGACTTAATGCTTTTGGATTTAGGACTTCCTTCAATGGAGGGAAATGAAGTTTGTAAAAATGTTAGAAAAATATCAAAAGTTCCTATAATTGTTGTTTCTGCCAAAAACAATGTAGAAGAAAAAGTTGATTTGTTAAAATCTGGGGCAAGTGACTATGTTACAAAACCTTTTGATTTTTTGGAATTAGAAGCAAGGATTAATATAAATATTAGAAAAGAAAAAATTTCTCAAATCACCTACAAAACTTTAACATTAAATCTGCAAAATTATTCCCTTTATTTAGAAAATGTCCCTATTTTATTGACAAAAACAGAATTTGAACTTGTAAAACTGTTAATTGAAAATAAGGAAGAAATTGTTTTAAGAGATAAAATTATTGAAAAAATATGGGGATGGGAAGCAAGTGACAATCTTCTTGACAGCACAATAAAAAAAATAAGGCAAAAACTAGGAAAGGAAAAAATTAAAACAGTGAGAGGAATTGGTTACATTTTAAAAATATGAAAAAAATAAAAGACAAAATAATTATTGCAAATACAGTAAGCCTTATTTTTATCTCATTTATCATTATTTTATCAATGACAATCTTTTTGATTCATACAGCCGTTGAAACAGAAACTAAGGAAATGGATAAATTAATTCCTGTTGTTATTGAAAAATTAGATAAGGTTCCAGACAATAAATTAAAAGAAACTTATGAAAAATATGATTATGCTGATAAAGAATATATTTCCCTTGCAGTTTTAAGAAATGGAAAATTCATTTATTTAACAGATGATGAAAAAAGCTTTAAGCTAAAAAAATTTGAATCAAATAAACTTAAAACAAAATGGGACAGATTTATCTATAAAAAAATTTATAATGGATACAAATCAAAATATTATGTCATACGAAATTTTGAATTTATGGAAGCGCATGAACTCTTGTACGTTATGCTTGCAATGTTTGTTTTAATAACAATCTCGATTATTATAATTTCCAAAATTGTAGCAGAACATGTCTTGACTCCGCTTTCAAATATAATTTCTCAAAGTAATGAAATGAGTAAACATAATATTGATTTACAGTTAACAAAGACACGAGATGATGAAATCGGAGAATTAATTGATGTTTTAAATGAAACTTTTAATAAAAAAAAGGAAATTATAAAAAGTCAAAAAGCATTTACTTCTAATGTATCACATGAATTAAAAACACCTCTTGCTATAATGAAAGGTTATTTAGATATACTAAAATGGGGAAAAGATGATAAAGATTTATTGAATGAAGCTATCGAAAATCTAAATCTTGAAGTAAAAAATATCGAAAGAATAATCAATACACTATTTTTAAATTCAAATCTTGAAAAAATAACTGTGAAAAAAGAAATTACTGATGTAAAACAGCTTTTCAAGAAAATAAAAAAAGATTATGAACTTCTAAATATTAAAAATGAAATGATAATAAAAGTAAATAATGAGGTAAATATTTTTGTTGATAAAAATCTAATTTCAGAAGCTTTGCGTGGATTAATTGACAACTGTATTAAATACTCCATAGGAAATATTGAATTAATTGCAAGAGAAGATGAAGTAGTCGAAATTATTGTAAGAAATTATGGAGAAGGGATTCCTGAAGAAGAAAAGAAAAATCTGTTTAATCGTAATTTTCAAGGTAAAAATGCTAAAAAAGGCTTGGGGCTTGGACTTCCAATTATCAAAGACATAATTTTACTAAACGATGGAAAAATTTATATAGAAAATAGGAAAGATGGAATTGATGTAAAAATACAGTTTAAAAAAATTGATTATAAAAATGAATGAATAAATAAGAAAATAGGCTATCTCAAAAAACTTTTAGGAAAGCCTATTTTTCTATAACTTCTGATTGTTGTTTTATCTTCTTTACTGTGTTCTTGTTTGCTGTTGTGAATAATTAAAAGCTTCTAATTTCATAGAAATATTTTTTTCTTTTCTATTTAATTTAATGATACTTTCAGATTAACTGTTTCACTAATTTTCTTAGCTGCAAACTCTCCAATAAATGCTCCTGCTAATGTTACACGTTTGCCTTAAGTCCGTATTTTGCTGCTGACGAATCTGGATAAATTTGTTGCACAAAAATAACAATTAAATCTTAGTTTATCAATGCTTCACAATGTTTAAACATCTATCATAAAATTTTATTGACTTTTTATATAACAGGTGTTATAATACTATAAAATTAAAAATAGTGGAGGTATTTTTATGAAACAAAATATTTTAAATAATGTTATAAAAATTAAAACAAAAGAAAAAGAATTTTTAAAAAGTATTTTTTTTGTATTGAGTGGAGTTATACTTTTATCAATAATGTCTCAGCTTATAATACCGCTTTATTTCACTCCTGTACCTATTTCACTAGGATCATTTGGAGTAATGTTAATAGCATTGTTATATGGTAGAAAATTAGGAACAGCAACTGTACTTTCCTATATTGCGGCAGGTAGTTTCGGAGCTCCTATTTTCGCTGGATTTAAAGCAGGTTCCTTGTTTTCGCCAACAGGAGGATATATTTTAGGATATATTGCTGCTGCATTAATTTTAGGATTCTTATCTGATAAAGGTATTGCAAAATCTTATGTGAAGACATTTCTTTCATTATTACTTGCCAGTGCCGTTATTTTGGTATTAGGTGCATTAGTATTGATATTATTTGTGCCTAGTAAAAATATATTTATGATTGGTGTGCTTCCTTTTCTTCCTGGAGATATGTTAAAAGTAGTTGCTGCAGCTCTTTTATTTCCAAGATTATGGAAATTTATAAAAACAAATAAAAATTAAGTTATTTTATTTGTTGAACGAAAAATCTCCTTTATAAAAATTTTAGGAGATTTTTTATTTATATTATTATATCTTCGATTAATACAATTTTTTGAGTACAAGGAAAGGAAAAAAAGAGATGTTAAAAAATAATAATCAAACTGAACTAGTTAAGTTTATATCAAATTTGAAAAATAAAATTATAAATGAAAAATATGAGATAACTCGTAAAGAAGCAATCTTTTTATCAAAAATTCCTAATAACGATATGGAAACTTTAAATATACTTTTTGAAGCAGCAAATCAAATTAGAGAAAAATTTTGTGGAGAGAATTTTGATTTATGCACTATTATTAACGCAAAATCTGGGAAATGCTCTGAAAATTGCAAATACTGTGCACAATCAATTCATTTTAAAACAGCAGTAAATGTCTATGGTCTTATTCCAAAAGAAACGGCACTTTGTGAAGCTAAAAGAAATGAAAATGAAGGTGCTCATAGATTTTCACTTGTGACAAGCGGTAGAGGATTTAATGGAAATGAAAAAGAATTAAATGACTTGGTTGAAATTTATGAATTTATACGAGAACACACTGATAAATTAAGTCTTTGTGCTTCTCACGGCATTTGTACAAAAGAAGCATTACAAAAATTGGCTAATGCAGGTATTTCAATGTATCATCATAATTTAGAAACATCGAGAAGATTTTATCCTAATGTCTGTACATCTCACACTTATGATGATAGAATTAATACGATAAAAAATGCAAAAGCAATTGGACTAAATGTTTGCAGCGGAGGAATATTTGGTTTAGGAGAAACTATTGAAGATAGAATTGATATGGCATTTGATTTAAAAGAATTGAAAGTCAATTCTGTTCCGATAAATATTTTAACTCCGATTCCTGGGACTCCATTTGAAAATAATGAAGCATTAGAACCATTAGAAATCTTAAAGACTATATCTATTTATCGTTTTATTATGCCCAAAACTCATTTAAGATATGCTGGAGGAAGAATTAAATTAGGAAAATATGTAAAAACTGGTTTAAAATGTGGAATCAATTCCGCACTTACAGGAAATTTCTTAACAACTACAGGAACAACAATAGAAAAAGATAAAAATATGATAACAGAATTAGGCTATAAAATTTAAAGATTTTTTATGAATCTTGTGTAGTTCTATATATCTTAATACTATTCCCCATTAAAATATAGATTTGTTATAACTTCTGTTTTATAAGAAGTTAAGCTCTCTTTTTAGAAAATAAATAAAAAGAAAAAAGGCTATCTCAAGATTTTTGAGAAAGCCATTTTTTTATAGCTTTTGATTTAAATTATTTTTTATCTTCTTTGCTGTCTTGTTTGCTGTTGTGAATAATTAAAAGCTTCTAATTTCATAGAAATATTTTTTTCTTTTCCATTTGATGATACTTTTAGATTGACTGTTTCACCAATTTTCTTAGCTGCAAGCTCTCCAATAAATGCCCCTGCTGATGTTACACGTTTTCCGTTAATTTCTAAAATTATGTCATTTGCCTTAAGTCCGTATTTTGCTGCTGGCGAATTTGGATAAACCTGTTGCACTAAAATTCCTGTTGAATGTGAAATTCTTCTTTCCTTTTTAATTTCTTCCGTTAAGTCAAGTACAGAAATTCCAATATATGGACGTTCATATTTTCCTATTTTAACTATTGAATCTTTTACATTTTCAGCCAAATTTGAAGGAATTGCAAAACTTAGTCCAACACTTCCACCATTTGTAGAATAGATCGCCGTATTTACCCCGATAACATCTCCATTTATATTAAGAAGTGGTCCTCCACTATTTCCCTGGTTAATAGAGGCATCTGTTTGAATAAAGTTTTCTACCTGTTCAATTCCTAATGAACTTCTTCCAGAAGCTCCAATTACTCCTACTGTCATCGAACTGTTAAGTCCTAATGGATTTCCAAATGCAATTGCCCAGTGTCCAATTTTTATATTATCTGAGTCAGCAAATTTTAATGGTTTAAATGTTCTATTTGCATTTACTTTTAAAATTGCAATATCTACTTCTGGAGATGTTCCAACTAATTTTGCCAAATATTCATGTCCGTCAGATAATTTTACATAAATTTCATCTGCTCCGTCAATAACGTGATTATTTGTCATCATATATCCGTCACTTGAAATTATAAATCCTGAACCTAAACTTCCTGATTCACGTCTTTGCTGTCTTCTTCCAGACGTTCCGAATAAAAATGCCTCAAGTGGATTATAAGTTTCAACTACAATCGTTTTCTTTGTTCTTATATTTACAACAGAATCTTTTGCCTTATCATAAACTGCTGCAAAGGCATCTTGTGCACTATACATATCACTTGATACATTTGTATTTTGAATAATCTGTTTATTTTGTAAAATATTAGTTTCTTTTGTAGCCGCTGCACTTGCTGTAAGTGCTGCTGTTAAAAATGATAGAGTTATAAATTTTCTCAATTTCATATCTAAAATCTCCTTTTCTATAAACTTTATATTTCTTAAATTTATATTTAAATAGATGTTACTTATTTTACTACTATTATCTTAGAAAAAATAATATTATATTTTTTTTTACTCTTAGTTTTATCAAAATCCTCCAATTGAAACTGCTCTAACTAGCAGGGATTTTACTAAATCCAACACGATTAATCCAATAATCGCTGAAATATCCAAATTCATATTTCCAATTGGGATTACTATTTTAAACATTTTTAAATATGGATCTGTAAATTTTCGTATCCATTGAAAAATTGATATTTGATTATAAGGATCAATCCATGAACCTAAAATATTTAATAAAATAAGAAAAGAGTATAAATCAAATATTTTTAATATTAAATACATATTATAAAAAACCTCCTAAAAATTTAACCTTGAAATAATTTTTCTTATCTCAAGGTTTCTATTTTTTATTATTTATTTAAAACATTTTTACATTTTAACACATATTCAACTCCTGAAACTACAGTTAATATTAATGGAATTAACAATAATATGTTATTTACTGTAGAACTAAAAGGTATTAAAATTATTAACGTAAGTGCAATCATTTGAGTTGCAGTTTTCCATTTTCCAAGACTCTCAGCTGCAATGACAACTCCTTCAGCCGCCACAATTGAACGAAGCCCCGTTATCAGTAATTCTCTGAATATTATGATTATTACAAACCACAGGCTAATTTGACTGAATTTTGCAAGTGTAACCAAAGCCGAAATAACAAGGATTTTATCTGCCAATGGATCTAGCAGTTTTCCTAAATTTGTAATCAAATTATATTTTCTTGCGATTTTTCCGTCATAATAATCTGTGATAGCTGCTCCTACAAAAATAATTGCTGCAAATACTCTCATTGTCATAGTAATCCCTGTTTTATCTGTATATTCCAGAGCTAAACTCAGGAAAATCACAAACGGGATAACTAGAACCATTCTTAATATAGCCAATTTATTAGGTAAATTCATTTTCATCCGTTTCACGCTCCTTTGTAATTTATAATTAGTTTTATTGCTTTATTGCTTTAATGCTTTCATGCTCAAGTTAAATTTATCTTCGTTTTCCATTGAAATTACCTTAACTCTCACATTTTGCCCTTCTTTTAGTGCATCTTCAGTCTTTTCAACTCTCTTGTTACTTATTTCAGAAATATGTAAAAGCCCTTCTTTACCAGGTAATACTTCCACAAATGCACCAAATTTCATCAGTTTTGTAACTTTTCCTTCATAAATTGTATTTAATTCAACTGACTGAGTTTGTCTTTTTACAAGTTCCAATGCTTTTTTCATATTTTCAGATTCTTTTCCAAAAATCGAAACAGTTCCGTCATCTTCAATATCTATTGAAACTCCTGTTTCATCAATAATCGCTCTAATTACTTTTCCACCTGGTCCGATAAGTCCAGCAATTTTGTCAGGACTAATTTTCAGAATTTCAATTTTTGGTGCATTTTCAGAAACTTCTGCTCTTGGCTCACTAATTACAGCTTCCATTTTATCAATAATGAACAATCTTCCTTCTAATGCCTGTCTTAAAGCTATTTCCATTATTTCTCTTGTAATTCCTTCAATTTTTATATCCATTTGAATTGCAGTAATTCCATCTTTTGTCCCTGCAACTTTAAAGTCCATATCTCCCAGATGATCTTCAAGTCCTTGAATATCAGTAAGTACCGTAAATGTATCTCCTTCTTTTATAAGTCCCATTGCAATTCCTGCAACTGTGGATTTTATAGGTACTCCAGCAGCCATTAATGCAAGCGAGCCTCCACAAATTGAAGCCTGTGATGATGACCCATTTGATTCTGTAATTTCAGAAACAAGTCTTACTGTATATGGGAATTTGTCTTGCTCTGGCATAACGTATTTTAAGGCTCTTTCAGCCAAGTTCCCATGTCCCAGTT
The DNA here is from genome assembly GCF_000023905.1 of Leptotrichia buccalis C-1013-b. Classification (NCBI taxonomy): domain Bacteria; kingdom Fusobacteriati; phylum Fusobacteriota; class Fusobacteriia; order Fusobacteriales; family Leptotrichiaceae; genus Leptotrichia; species Leptotrichia buccalis. Next base: position 1,536,032 of record NC_013192.1, read on the forward strand.
CACGACGTCCTGGTGCACGCATAAATCCTGCTTCTCCAACTGAATATGGCGGGAAATTATAGTGAAGGAAGAATTTTTTACGTGTTTCATCTTCCATTCCATCAATAATTTGCTCGTCTTCCTTGCTTCCAAGCGTTGCAACAACTAATGCCTGAGTTTCTCCACGTGTGAATAATGCAGAACCGTGTGGCACTGGAAGTGTGTCGATTTCTACATCAATTGGACGGATTTCAGTAGTTTGACGCCCGTCAGCACGATATTGCTTGTATAAAATAGCATCTCTGACAAGTCTTTTTTCAACATCTCTATAATATTTCTTAAATTCTTTTTCAAGATTTTCATCAATTTCTTTATCTTCATTTTCAAGTTTTTGAACATATTTTTCAAAAAGTTCTATTTCTAAGTTATCAATCGCTTCATATTTTTCCAGTTTACCTGGTGTCATTATAGCCTTTTCAACTTCATTTTCAAAACCGTCAATAAATTCCTTGATTTCAGGATCTACTTCCTTTTTCTCAAATTCATATTTTTGTACATCAAACTGTTCCAAGAATTTGTCTTGCTCTGCACAAATTTCCTTAATTTTTTCATGCCCAAACATAATCGCTTCCAGCATAACTTCCTCAGAAACTTCCTTAGCTCCAGCCTCTACCATTGTTACAGCATCTTTTGTACCTGCAACTGACAATTGAATTTCACTTTCTAACAATTGTTCACCTGTTGGATTCAAGATGTATTCTCCATTAATGTACCCAACTGTAACTCCAGCCACAGTTCCTGCAAATGGAATATCTGATAATCCTAAAGCGGCAGAAACTCCAATTATAGCAAGGTTTTCTGGATAATTCACTTCATCATAAGAAAGCACCGTAACTACAATATGTACTGCATTCAAAAATCCTTCCGGAAATAAAGGTCTGATTGGTCTGTCAATCAATCTTGAAATCAAGACTTCATCAGTTCCTGGCTTAGTTTCCCTTTTTATAAATCCACCTGGAAATTTCCCTGATGCATAAAATTTTTCGATATAATCAACTGTTAAAGGGAAAAAATCCTGCCCCTCCCTGACATCCTTACTTCTAGTCGCTGTAACTAAAAGCATTGTCCCGCCACATTGAACAACAACTGAACCTCCAGCTTGACGTGCGATTTTTCCTGTACTTATTTTAATTTTCTGGTTTCCTAAATTAAAACCATAAATTTTCTCTTCAAACATTTTTCCTCCTAAAATTTATTTATTTTTTAAGAAGGGAGCAAATAATAGTAAAATCTTTCATCAAATTTTTAATAAAAAACTTTACAATTACTTACTCAAAATACCTTCTTAAAATTTTTATAATTATACCATTTTTTCGTAATTTTTACAAATCTAAAAAATTAAAGGGACAGAGTAAAAAATATTATCAATTAAAAATTCTTTTTGGCTATTTTTTTAATATTTTAGAATTTAGCAATTATATTGAAGTTAATTTTTTTGGTAAATACAAATTATTTTTCCCACCATATCTTAAAAATTTATTTTTTTGAAAAGTTTATAAAAAGAAGCCGTACACAAAATTTTTACTCTATTGACGAAATAATTTTAAAAAATTTTAAAATTTCACAAAAAAGACACAAATTTTACATAATTTTGACAAAATTTATTGATATCATATTCTTGTCGATAAGGAAAGACGTAAAAAATAAAATTATAAATAAACAATTGGAGGAATTATTATGAAAAAAATAGGTAAAAAGAAAATTTTAGGACTCGCTTTATTAACATCGTTATCAATATTTGCAGGTACTACGCTTACAGCAGCAAATAATGCTAATAAAAAAACTACTACTGCAAATAATACAGCTAATGATGAATGCAGACCACCACATAAATTGCGAAAAGACTCAAATGGGAATTTTGTAGATGAAAATGGAAATGTTATAAAAAAACCTAATCCCGCTAAAATTGAAGAATTAAAGAAAAAACTAACTAATGGAAAAATTACAAAAGCTGAAGGTGCAGAAATTGCAAAAATGCTCGAAAGAAGAGGCCCTCACGGAAGACCAAATGATAAAGAGGCACCAAAAAGATTAACTGATACAGAAATTCAGTCATTAACAAATTCATTAAACAGCGGAAAAGTTTCAAAAGAAGAAGCTGTTAAATTGATTGAGATGCTAAATCATAAACCTAGAGGACCTAAACCTGATAATATGCCTTCAAATTAACTTGTTAATAAAAATCGTATTAATAATAATGCTAACTGAATAAACTTTACATCTTATTATTTTACTAAACTAATAAAATCAAATATTTTCAATCTTTAAATAATTATAATATAAAGATAATAATAGAACTATCCTTAAAACTCTAAAAAAAAACAGTAAAACCTAAAAATTCCACTGTTTTTTCATTATCAATTAAATTATTTTAAAATTAACTGAACTACTTAAATTACTTAGATTAATAAATTGCTCTAAATTCTATCCCACTTCTAAAGTTTTTTCATATTCATTTGGACTTACAAACCCTATCTTGAAACAAGAAATACTTTTTTTATATTTAATTTTATTTATTAATATATTATCAAGCTAAGTACAACAAAAAATGGGATATAATGTCATATATCCCAAGTTCTTTATATATACTCTAATAATTATTTTTTTATCATTCCATTTTTAATCAAATATTCCTTTGCCACATCATAAGCCTTTTTCCCATTAACTCCCACTTCAAAGTTCATTTTACGCATTTCATCATCTGTGACTTTATTGTGTAATTTATTCAAGATTTGCTCTAATTTCGGATATTTTTTCAAAGTTTCTCTTTTCATTAAAGGAGCTCCCTGATAAGGCGGAAATAAATTCTTGTCATCTTCAAGAACCGTCATTTTATACTGTTCCAGCTCACTATCCGTAGAATAAGCATCAATTACATTTATATCTCCGCTTTGCACAGCCACATACCTTAATTTTGGTTCAAATTCCTTAACATCAGGAAATTCAAAATTATAAAGTTTCTTCATTCCTTTATAACCATCTTCCCTGTCAACAAATTCCCGTGTAAATCCAACTTTTGCCTTGTCCTTCACTCGTGCCAAATCCGATATTTTGGTAAGATTATTTTCGCTTGCAAATTTTTTCGAAACTCCAACTGCATAAGTGTTATTGTATGCCATTGGTTTTAACAGAACCATGTTATATTTTTTCAAAATTCCATTTCTAGCCTGCTCATAAACTTGCTCTTTTATATTGCTGCTTGGCGTTTCGTTAAGGAATGTGAATACTACAGTTCCTGTAAATTCAGGATAAATATCAACTTCTCCTGATTTTAAAGCATTAAAGTTAAATGATGTAGTTCCAAAGCCTGATTTTAGTTCCACATCCACATTCATTTCATCTTCAATCAGAAGTTTATACATATTTATCAATATTTCCGGCTCTGTTCCCAATTTTCCCGAAATTACAATTTTATCTCTTTTGCTTTGCTTATTCATAACTAAATTTCCAGCAAAAAATACCATAAATAGAGCAATGAATGAAATTAAAATTATTTTCCAGTTTTTATTTTCCAGTTTCTTTAATACAAAATCAAACAGAACTGCTAATAACGCCGATGGAATCGCCCCAAGTAAAATCAAGTCCATATTATTTCTGTCAAGCCCAAGCAAAATCAATTTCCCAAGCCCACCTGCACCAATTAACGAAGCAAGTGTCGCTGTTCCAATGATAAGAACTGTCGCTGTACGGATTCCAGCCATAATTACAGGCATCGCAAGTGGCAACTGAACCTTAAAAAGCTGTTGGATCTTATTCATGCCCATAGCCCTTGAAGCCACCATATACATTGGATCAACGCCATTTATTCCCGTATATGTATTTCGTAAAAGTGGAAGCAAGGCATAAATTACAAGTGCTGTAATTGCAGGTTTTCTGCCAATTCCCATTATTGGAATAAGAAGTCCTAGCAAGGCAAGTGATGGAACTGTTTGCATTACTGCTGTTAGTCCGATAATTATTTCTGCTATTTTCTTTTTATATGTCAAATAAATTCCAAGCGGAATTGCGATAATCAAGGCAATTACAAGTGCATAAAATGAAATCTGAATATGCTCAAGAACAGCCTTGAAAAACTCCTCTTTACGCTCATAAAATACCTGAAAAAAGTGATTATTCATAATTTTCTCCTTCAATTTCTAAAATTTAATTATTTAAAGTTCAATTAGGATGTATCTAAAAATTTAAAATCTATCTTGTTTTTTATAGTAAAACTACTTTAAGACCAAACCCAAAGTCTACGAATATTTTACTCAAGCCCTTGGTTTTCATAATTTTAATAGTTCAATTTTACATGGGTTCGAGTATATTTATGGATTGTTATAAAACAATATTGTTATTTTTGACTTAAAAAATTTTCAAAAAATCATCATTTTAATAGTTTTCAGCATGCCTAATTATGACTATTTATTTAGAGTTTTATCTAATCTTATAAATTATTTTCTATATATTCTGCATATTTTTTTGCACTTTCAGCAATTTTTTCATCACTTAAATCAGGCATTACTCCAAATAATGAATAAATCGGCAATTCAATTCCTTCAACATGAGCTATGCTTAATACAAAAGGTTTTAACACCTCTTTTATTGTCAATCCATTTGTTCCATCATATCTTGATGCAATTCCTCCAGTTGTGACTGCAATACCTATTTTTTTACCTTTAAGCACTTTATTTTCCCCATAATGAGCTGCCATAAATACTGTATCTATCCATTCTTTAAGTAAAGATGGACAATTAAACCAGTATAAAGGAAACTGCAATATTAAAGTCCCTGTTTCAGATAATAATTTTAATTCTTTTTCAACGTCAATTTTTCCATCGGGATATTTTTCATAAACATTATAAAGCTCTACATTTGATAATTTTTCAGCTTCTTTTTTAAAAGCTTTATTTGCTCTTGAATTTTTCATATCAGGATGTGCCATAACTACTAATGT